>CBIGQT010000104.1:0-8134 GCA_966191655.1 uncultured Ginsengibacter sp. | reverse complement strand
GAAAAGCCATTTCTTGCAATTATAGGTGGGGCAAAGGTTTCAGACAAAATACTTATTATTGAAAATTTGCTTGAAAGAACAAACGATATTATAATAGGGGGCGGAATGGCATATACCTTTATGAAAGCTATGGGTGGTAAAATCGGAAATTCTCTTTGTGAAGATGACCTGTTAGATAAAGCAAATGAATTATTACAAAAGGCTAGAGAAAAAGATGTTTCCATTCATCTGCCTGCTGATTCTATTATCGCCGATAAGTTTGATGCCAATGCAACGGTGTCAGGCGCCTTGAGCAATAATATTCCTGATGGATGGATGGGACTTGATATTGGTGAAATAGCCTGCGAAACTTTTAGCAAGGTCATTCATCATTCCAAAACTATTTTGTGGAACGGTCCAATGGGCGTTTTTGAAATGGAACATTTCAAACATGGTACAAAATGTATTGCAGAGTTTGTTGCCGAAGCAACCTCTAACGGAGCGTTTAGCCTCGTAGGTGGCGGCGACAGTGTTGCTGCAGTTAATGAATTTAATCTCGCAGATAAAGTAAGTTATGTTTCCACCGGCGGCGGGGCCTTGCTCGAATATTTTGAGGGAAAAGAATTGCCAGGTATCAAGGCAATTCAATCATAATAGGAATTCTAATTCGAACAAAATGGTTGCTGTTATGAAATTTGAAAAATTTCTTCTTTGGAGTTGAAAATAAGTAACTTTAAAACCAGTTAACTTTAATTCTTAATAAAAACAAAAAACATGAAATCAAGAACAGGGTTATTTGTTATACTTGGAATAATTGTATTGCTGCTATTCTGGGGTTGCGGTGCTTATAATAATTTAATAGGCGTTGATCAGGAGGTGAAAACCAAATGGGGGAATGTGGAAACTAATTATCAGCGCAGAACAGACCTGTACAACAGTGTTATTAAGACGATTGAAGGATCCGCTAATTTTGAGAAGAGCACTCTCAAAGAAGTTATAGATGCCCGTTCAAAAGCAACGTCAATTAATGTAGATATTAATGATCCTGCAAGTCTCCAGAAATACCAGGAAGCACAGGCAGGGCTTCAAAGTTCCTTTGGTAAATTGTTGGCAGTTGCAGAAGCATATCCCGACTTAAAAACTACTGCAGCGTTCCAGGGCTTCCAGGCTCAAATTGAAGGAACTGAAAACCGCATCAACGTGGCGCGGCAGGATTTCAATGCAGCAGTTCAAAGTTATAATCTGAAAGTAAAAACTTTTCCTAATAACATCTTTGCAGGCATCTTTGGCTATCACGAAAAGCCGTTCTATAAATCAGATCCTGGCAGTGAGAAGGCTCCTGATGTTAAGTTCGACATCAAATAAACCTATCAGTAATGTGGCCTTTTAAAAAGAAAAAATTTTTTTCATTGGAAGATAATGAAATTATTGTTCAGGCTATCCGTGATGCTGAAAAGCAAACGAGCGGAGAGATAAGGGTATTTGTTGAAAGTAAATGCCGCTTTGTTGACCCCCTTGACAGAGCAATAGAAATTTTTGGGCAGCTTAAAATGGAAAAAACTGAAAAAAGAAATGCCGTGTTAATGTATGTGGCCATTAAACATCGGCAGTTAGCTGTATTTGCTGATGCAGGCATTCACCAGGCCGTTGGTGAACAATACTGGAAAGATGTGGTAAAAAATATTCTCGTTTTTTTTAATAAAGAAAATTATGCATCAGGTATTAAGGAGTGCGTTTTAAAAATTGGCGAAGCGCTTCATTCTCACTTCCCATACAATGCCGAAACAGATAAAAATGAACTTCCGGATGAGATTATTTTCGGTAATTAACTATTAGTAAAATTCATTGATGAAAAAAATCGTTGTTCTGTTTTTTGCTTTTTGTTTTCATTCCGTATTTGCGCAAAATATTGAGAAAAGGCCGGTTCCTCCCCGTGCCGTAAATGATTTCGGAAACATGCTTGAGCCTTTCCAGGAGCAGGCATTGGAGCAAAAATTAGATGCTTATAATGATAGTACCTCTTCGGCAATAGTTATTATAACAGTTCCTAATCTTAATGGTTATGATATTGCGGAAGTTTCTTTAAAGTATTTAAGGGATTGGGGCATCGGCACGAAAGAGAAGAATAACGGAGTAGTAATTCTTGTTTCCAAGGATGATAAAAAAGCCAGGATTGAGACGGGATATGGTATGGAAGGCGTGCTTCCTGATATTACCGCAAAAGAAATTATAGATGATAAGCTGGTACCTTCATTTAAGCAGGATGACTATTATGGTGGCTTTAATAATACAGTTGATGCAATTATACAGGCGGCAGCAGGTGAATATAAAGCTAATCCGTCTGCTGACAAAGGCGGCGGTCCGTCTTTTAAAACCATACTGATTCTTGCTGTACTCTTTATTATTATTTTATCATTTTTTAGGGGCGGTGGTGGTGGCGGCTCTTATATGAGCAGGCGTGGCTCAACCAGTGGATTGCCATGGTTTATTTTAGGTAATATGTTGGGTGGAGGAAGAGGAGGCGGTGGCTTTGGTGGTGGTAGTTTCGGGGGAGGAGGTTTTGGAGGCGGCGGCGGTGGCTTCGGAGGTTTCGGCGGCGGTGGCGGTGGCGGTGGCGGCGCAAGTGGGGGTTGGTAATTAATTTCGTGTAGTAATATACGTTAGTTGATTATTCTAATATTCCAATAAAATAATCTTTCAGAATATTAAATGACAAAGGCAGGATATATCTTCCTGCCTTTATCATTAGTTAATATAAAATAGATTTATTTTAAAAGACCGTCTATATAATCTGCTAATTCGATATTTCCTTCTGAGCGTTTTGCCTTACTTATTTTATTAAAAGTTTGCTTAATACCCGGGTCTACAAAGCCCCTGTATTTTTCAGGTACCTGGTTTCTTACACTCATAATTGCGTCTACGCCTTTCCTGACATCATCGGCATTTTTAACGATAGCTAAATAATTACCGAATGAAATAGTCTGCTGTATTTTAGCTTGCGATAACGGTGAATTTTTATAATTTTCATATAATGTATTAAAATCATCCTCACTGGCATTAGCCATTAAAGATTTTGTTACTACTTCTCCTAATTTTCCTTTCGCATCTTTGCTGTATTTTTTTGCAAGAGTATAAGCCTGGTCAGGTTCAAGCTTGATGAGCCCTTCAAGCGATGCGCCTGCAACTGAATAAGATGAATCATTTACGTAAGTATTAAATAATGATTCGTATTTTTTATCATTTAATTTTGCCAGTATCTCCAGGGCTTTTGCCTGCACTAATTTATTACGATCGTTAGAAGCAATTTGTTCTACGTCTTTTAAAACCGAGGGTACCGTATACGTTTCTCCTTCATCAATTTTTTGAAGCGTAAACAACCTCAATCCATAATACCGGTCATGTAATCCTAATGCAAGATTGCTGAGCTTATTAGCGGCAAAGTATTCAAGCGCCTCTTTACGATCCATATAATTGCCGGCGTATTTAAATTGTTGTTCAAATTCATCGGCAGATTTATTATCAGTTTTTTTGCAAAGCAAAACTTTATCTGCATCTACATTTATTAAAGACGGTTTTGTGTCAGCGGGGAGATAAAAAGTATCAGTTTTGTTTTGAGCCCATACCTGGTATCTTTTTTTATTGGCGCCTCCGCTATAAACATCAATTGCAATCGGAAGTTTGAAAATTTTACCGGTTGCCTGAGTTTGTTCAATTATTACTCTTGCTGTTTTATTGCTATAATCATAATTGATGGTAAGATCGGGTTGGCCGCTTCCGTAATACCATTGATTCCAGAACCAGTTGAGATCCTGGCCCGTAATTGCTTCAAAAGCCAATCTCAGTTGCTGAGCTTCAGCGCTCTTAAATTTATTGGTAGTTAAATAAAGATTTAGTGACTTAAAGAATGCACTGTCACCAACATAATTACGTAGCATGTGTAATATAGCGCCGCCTTTAGGATAGCTGATTTGGTCAAAAACATCCTCTTTGTTTTGGTAATAAAACCTTACAAGATTTTTAGATTCGTCAGCAGGATTGCTAAGATAAGCTTGCCTGTTGTCTTCAATATGTTCATCCCCGGCGTCTTTACCATGGCGGTAAGTATCCCAAAGCGTTTCACTATAATCAGCAAATGACTCGTTTAAGGTAATATTACTCCAGCTTTCCGTTGTAACCAGATCTCCAAACCATTGATGAAAAAGTTCATGCGCAATAACTTCTTCCCAAATATTTTGGTCAACCAATTCTCTCGCATTTTGATAGGCGCTTTCCTGGTGTAAAGTAGCAGTTGTATTTTCCATGGCTCCACTTACGTAATCTCTTCCAACAATCTGGTCATATTTTGGCCATGCAAAAGGAACTCCTGTTAATCTTTCGTAAAGTCCTATCATAGCGGGCGTTTCACCAAATATTTTTTTGGCAACGGGCGCATATTCTTTTTCAACATAATAATCAACCGGTAAATTTTTATAATGGTCTCTCACAATTACGTAATCTCCAACTCCCATAAAAAATAAGTAAGGCGCATGTGGCAAATCCATTTTCCAGTAGTCTGTTCTCGTGCCATCTGCATTTTTCTTTTGGCTTTTTAAAACACCGTTGCTTAAGGTAACGTACTTAGAAGGCACCGTCATAGCTATTTCCTCTGTTGTTTTCTGGTTGGGCTTGTCTATTGTTGGAAACCATGCGCTATTAGACTCGGTTTCGCCTTGTGTCCATATTTCTATCGGCTTGTCTTTATCCTCGCCCTTTGGATTAATAAAATACAAGCCCTTAGCACTTGTAATAGCTTCACTTCCCTCTTCCTTCAATTCATTTGGCCTTGAAACATAATTAATATATATGGTATAATTTTCTCCCTCCTTATATATTTTATCAAGCGTAATCTTTAGCTGCATACTATCATAGGAATATTTTAAAGGTGTTTTTAAACTACCTTTTATCAGAGAAATTTCTTTAATCTCCATTCCTTTAGCGTCTAATGTTAAAGAGTCAGAAGCATAAAAATGAGGATGTAATGTTACCCACTCTTTTCCATACATCCATGCTTTGTCATAATCAAAACTTACTTCCAGTTTCGTATGAACAAGGTCGTTAATGCGTGTGGCAGTTGCTCTATAAATATGTTTCCATGATGTATCTGTTGACTCATTCTCCTGGGCCATAGAAACTCTGACAAATCCGGTTAATACAATTAAAAGAAGAAAATTTTTCATATTAAATTTTTAATGTCGGCAAAAGTAAGAGGATATTATAAAATGAAATCAAAATTTGGATAGAAGGCAAAATTTATTGTTTTATTAAATAGATTTGCCAAATATGTTTAGTGCTACATTAAAACGTTTAACGGGTATAATTTTTGTCTTAGGTTGCGCATTCTTTGCCAGAGCCCAGCAAATTCATTTTATTTATTTGCAAACAGAAAATGGCCAGCCCTTTTATGTTAAATTGAATAATGATGTAGTAAGTTCGTCGTCTACAGGTTATTTGATTCTTCCAAAATTAGTTGACGGTGAGTACAAGCTAAATATAGGTTTTCCCAAAAAAGAATTTCCTGAAGAAAAATTTCAACTTACCGTTCACAAAAAAAATGAAGGGTTTGTTTTAAAAAATTTTGGTGAAAAAGGCTGGGAACTTTTTAATATGCAATCTTATGAAGTAGTCATGGGAAGTAATTCAAATACTATCGATACACTTTCAAAAAATTTGCAATCTGATTCATTTTCCACGATGCTTGCAAACGTCGTTAAGGACTCGTCCCTGCTACAAAAAGATGAACCCGCAAAAGAACTTGTGCTTTCTCCTAACAGTAGTCCTGTGGCCATTAATGTTCAATCAATGTCCCTGGTATTTTTTCCCGTGAAAAAATTGTTGAGCAAAAAAAATAGTGATGGGATGGAAATGGTTTATATCGATTCTTCTCAAAATGGGAATGATACAATTAGAATATTTATTCCGGCAGAAAAAGCAATCATAAAAACCGATACGGTAGCAACTTCCTCAGAGCCGGTATTTAATAAAGATACTGTTTTTGCAAAAGAGGCATCATCGGGAAACGATAATCTCTCGCTCAAAGACACTGCTTCATTGAACAATGCAAAACAAGAGCCGGGTTTGAATACTGCTACAACTGCGTTTGTTGCTACTCCGTTAGTATCTGAAAATAAAAGCGTACCAGAAAATAAGGATAGCAGACTTGTGAAAGGCAATGCAGAAGTTAAACAAAATAATGAGGAGATAAAACAGCCGGTGATCATTCAACAGGATTCAACAAAAAAAGTTCTGGGAACGGATGGAACAAAAAAAGATGACGTGGTTGTATTGCCTGAAGTTGTCAAATCATCGAACACTAATTCCGATTGTAAAGCATTTGCAAACGATGAGGATTTTTTAAAATTGCGCAAAAAAATGGCTTCGGAAAATTCTGATGATGATATGATTAAGATTGCAAAAAAGGTGTTCCATTCTAAATGTTTCAGTACCGAACAGATTAAAAATCTTTCATTTCTATTTCTTACAAATGAAGGAAAATATCGATTTTTTGACGAGGCCTATGCTTTTGTTTCAGATTCCAATCAATACTTTACACTTCAGTCTCAACTAACAGATAGCTATTATATTAACAGGTTCAGGGCTATGATCCATAAATAATCCATTTCTTTACATGACACGATATTTTATCGAAGTTGCTTATAAAGGCACGGAGTATTCGGGTTTCCAGGTGCAGGATAATGGAATTACTATACAATCAGAGGTTGAAAAAGCATTGGTAATTAAATTCGGTAAGTCATTTCAACTTACCGGGGCTTCACGTACAGATGCGGGTGTTCATGCGTTACAGAATTATTTTCATTTTGATACTAATGTTGAACTGTTTCATCTAAAAAATGAAGAAGATAAAAGTATAGAGAAGGGCCTGTATTCTTTGAATTCTATTTTACCACAAGATATTGTAATTAAAAGAATAGTTGAAGTTGATGAAAAACATCATTGCCGTTTTGATGCAATAAGCCGTGAATACAAATATTACATCTATCATAAGAAGAATCCATTTTACAAAGACAGGGCCTATTTCTATCCTTATCCTATCGATTTCGAAAAACTGAAGGAGGCAGCTGCAATTATTTTACACACAAAAGATTTTACATCATTCTCAAAAAAAAATACACAGGTAAATAATTTTATCTGTTCAATTTACAAAAGCGAATGGTTACGCGAAAATGATTTTACTATTTACAATGTTGTTGCCAATCGTTTTTTACGCGGAATGGTAAAAGGTCTTGTTGGTACAATGCTTAAAACTGCCTCGGGAAAAATCTCGATGGAAGAATTTAGATCCATCGTCGAAATTGATAATGTTAATAAAGTTGATTTTTCTGTGCCTGCTTGTGGACTTTTTTTAGTTGAAGTAAAGTATCCCTGGGTTTAGTTTTTTCGTTTCAATTTATTGCCACTTCGTCTTAATAAAGAAGTAAGTTGAAAAAAATATTTTTCTACAACCGCCGTCGTTATTAGGTTCTGCAGATGTTAACAAAATTTCTTTAAAATAATTTTGCACCAAACAATATCCCATGCTATCTTTGCCGTCCGCTTTTGAAAAAAAGCAAAAGTTCTTCTTAAAAAATACCATCATTATCAACATATTTTTAATTTTTTCCAGAAAGATTTGGTGGGTAAAATAAAGGCTCTTACTTTTGCACTCCCAAATAAAAAATGGGTGGTCAGAAAAAGGCCAAAAGATCTTTGAAAGTTTGGAAGTAACAGCACAGAATTTTTATAATTCTACAAGGTAAAGTTTAGCGTAACAAATTAGAATTTTGACGTTAATTTTTCGATGAGAAATTTAATAGTCAGATCAAACAACATTTACAATGGAGAGTTTGATCCTGGCTCAGGATGAACGCTAGCGGCAGGCTTAATACATGCAAGTCGTGGGGCAGCAGGTGTAGCAATACATGCTGGCGACCGGCAAACGGGTGCGGAACACGTACGCAACCTTCCTTTAACTGGAGAATAGCCCCTCGAAAGAGGGATTAATACTCCGTAACATATTGAAGTGGCATCACTTTAATATTATAGCTCCGGCGGTTAAAGATGGGCGTGCGCCTGATTAGGTAGTTGGCGGGGTAACGGCCCACCAAGCCTTCGATCAGTA
>CBIGQT010000103.1:0-8145 GCA_966191655.1 uncultured Ginsengibacter sp. | reverse complement strand
GCTTTCCGGTTGCGGCTGGATGCATCGCGACAAAGTTGAATACTATGGAAATACCATAAAGATGATTAGCATGATAATTTTATCAGGTAATTACTGGACGCCATAATGCACTATTCCGGCTTTGTATATTTGTAAGCCAGCCTGGTCAACTCGGCTATTTCAAAGGGCTTTGCTAAAAAGTCATCTGCTCCACTTTCAAAGGCAATTTGTTTTATATCCCTGTTAGCTGAAAACATAATTACCGGTATATGTTTTAACTTTTCATCTGCTTTTAGTTGCCTGCAAATAATATTGCCATCAATACCCGACATCCATATATCAAGAAATATTAAATCTGGTTTTTGCTCACAGAGCTTAAAAATGTTTGAGCCGTTCATAGTTGCAATTACTTCAAAGCCTTCCTCTTCCAATACAATCTGCATTACATCAACGATACCTGCATCATCATCGGCAACTAAAATTTTTTTAATAGACATGAGAAGTGTTTTGTTCTGTTTGTTGCAAGCTTCTGGTTTTTACGCGATAATCAGTTGGTAAACAAAAACAAAAAGTTGAGCCTTTGTCTTTTTCGCTTTCCACCCACATCTTACCGCCCTGCCTTTGGACAATTTCATTAGAAATATAAAGCCCTAACCCCAGGCCGGGAAAAGTTTGGTTTTCCGGCCCACTAACCCTATAAAATCTTTCAAAGATTTTTTCCAGGTTTTCTTTTGAAATGCCAACTCCCTTGTCTTCCACGCAAACTGTAACTCCGTCGTTGTCTGCAAATGTAGAAACGATAATATCTTCGGGCGAAGGTGAATACTTAATTGCATTAGTAATAAGATTGGTAAACACCTGCCCTATCCTTTCCTTGTCGCCATATATTTTTATATCATGGCTAAGATTTACAATAATTTTGTGTTCGTCTGTTGTCCGCTGTAGTTCTTCCACAAGTTCTTTCACAAGCTCATTAAATTCATAGAATTCTTCATGAAGTTGCAATCTACCCCCTTCTATTTTAGTAACATCCAAAAGGTCGCTTATTAATACGATTAATTTATTCAGTTGTCCATCCATTTTTTCTATCATGCTCACAGCAGGTTCATTCCTATCTTTATTAAAACGTTTTAATAAGATTTGTGCATAAGCCTTTATACTGGTAACAGGTGTTTTTAGTTCATGTGTAGCTATACTAATAAAATCATCCTTTTGTTTTTCCAGGAAAACCCTTTCGGTTATATTTCTGAAATTACAAACCACCCCTTTAACCGAAGGATGGTCAAGCAAGTTTGCAAAAGTGCCTTCTACCCATGTCCAACTGCCATTTTTGTGGCGTACCCTGCATTGAACGCTAAACGATTGGTTATTATCTTCTAACATTCTCAAATATTTTTTTTGCAGTTCTTCCAAATCATTTTCGTTAATAATGCTCCGATAATCTATTGTTTCAAATTCTCCTTTAGGATAGCCTAACACCGGTTCTACAGTGGGACTTACATACAAAATCTTTCCGTCCGCGTCTATTACCATAATGGCATCATGAATATTTTCAATAAGAGCCCTAAACCGCTCAGCAGATCTTTTTACGTGTCTGTTGGCCCTGGTAACAGCACCGCTCAATGCAATTAAAAATAAGCTCTCGGAGATAAAAGCTAAAAGCTGCAGCGCTTGCGAATTATTAAGCCTGAACTGATGGTATGGCTCTTGAAACAGATAACAGGTGATTAATGAAGAAAGTAAAGTAGTAAATACTCCCGGGCCAACACCACCAAAGGCAGTTGAAAGAATAACCACTGCAAAATACAAGAGGAAAGGCGTTTGGTTGCCAATAAAAAGAAAAAAATATATTTTAAAAAAAGTAGCTCCAATCAAAAGAAGAATGGCAAACCCATATTTAATAAAAGCTGGCCTTCTTTGCACAGCGTTTTCGCTCCAAAAGAAGCGGTCGGCGGCCCTTGCGATTTTCAAATAATAGTTGAGAACAGAATTTGGCATTGGCGCTATTAAAAATAATGAGGATTAATTTTTGCCTAAAAGGTTTTATTCAAAATGTAAGAGAATAAAAATAATTATTGTCTTGCAATAAACATAACTATCGTAATTATTATATTAATTTAAAATTAAGAATTCAACTTATTCTCTCTCTGTTTTTAGGAATAACAAGCAATATAAGCATGACACAATATCATCCCCGTCAATAAATAATTCCAAAAATCATTACTGCTAATCTCCTCCCTTTATTTTACATCGGTACTTTAAAATAACTTTGCTGCATAAAATAATATTATGCAGGATTTCCTTAAAGAACTTTTTGCCAACCAGCAGTATGATGAAAAAAAATTCTTTTTAATCGCCGGGCCATGTGTTGTTGAAAGCGAAGATTTAATAATGGAGGTTGCCGGAAAAGTTTTTGATATAAGCAAAAGACTTAATATTCCTTATACATTCAAAGCTTCTTATCGCAAAGCCAATCGAACAAGCGCCGGTTCATTTACTGGCATTGGCGATGAAGAAGCGATGAAGTTATTAAAGAAAGTAAAAGAAAAATTTTCTATTCCTGTAACAACCGACATACATACCGCAGAAGAAGCCGGTATTGCTGCACAATATGTTGACGTTTTACAAATACCGGCTTTTCTTTGCAGGCAAACAGATTTGCTGGTTGCGGCAGCTAAAACTGGCAAAATTGTAAACGTAAAAAAAGGGCAATTTGTAAGTGGTGAAGCCATGAAATTTGCTTCGGATAAAATAATAAAAGCAGGTGACGATAAAGTGATTTTAACCGAAAGAGGAAATTCTTTTGGTTATACTGATCTTGTAGTTGATTACCGGAATATTCCTATTATGAAAAATCATGGAGTGCCTGTAGTGATGGATTGTACGCATAGTTTACAACAGCCAAATCAAAGCAGTGGGGTTACAGGTGGCAACCCGCAAATGATTGAAACGATTGCCAAAGCTGCCATTGCAACAGGCGCTGACGGATTATTTATAGAAACACATCCTGATCCTTCTTGCGCTTTAAGTGATGGCGCAAATATGCTAAAACTCGACTTGCTTGAAGAATTACTTAAAAAATTAATAGCAATAAGAAAAGCAGTTGTATAAATTATTTACTCTGCCAACAAATAAAGAGGCCGGCTTAAGTTTTTTAAGCCGGCTTCTTATTTATGAAATAACTACTGTATCCTGATTTCGATACGACGGTTCTTTTTTCTTCCGTCAGATGTTTTATTATCCGCTACAGGATCGGCCGATCCATATCCTGCAGTCGTCATTCTGCTTTCGGCAATTCCCTTGCTTACCAGGTAGGCTTTAACTGTTTTTGCTCTTTTTTCTGAAAGCGGCTGATTGATTTTATCGTTGCCTGTACTATCAGTGTAACCACTAATTGATACATTCACGTTTGGACGCAGGTTTAGATAAGCTACTACGATTTCTAATACAGATTTTCCTTCAGGAAGCAATACAGCACTACTACTCTTAAATGAAATCTGGTATGATTTTATACCAATCACAGGACATCCCGAATTGTCTTTTGGACCAGGTTCATTCGGGCACTTATCTTCTTCATCGTTTACACCATCACCGTCAGTATCAGGAACAGGACAACCCTGGTAACGTGCAACTCCCGGCACAGTCGGGCATTTATCTTCTTCATCATTAATACCATCTCCATCTGTATCGGGTATTGGGCAGCCATTGTATTTTGCAAGGCCCGCAACATCAGGGCATTTATCATCTTTATCTGCAATACCATCTCCATCACGGTCTGGACATCCTTGTAATGCAGCTTTACCGGGTTCATCGGGACAGGCATCTAAGCTATCAACTATACCATCTCCATCACGGTCAAGCACAACCGGAATTACAACAGCTTTAGGTGCAACTACTTTTTTCGGAGCAATGTTACCCGATATACCAATGCTATGATAAAAATGATAACTTGCATTTTCAGTAACCGGTATCCTATATTGGGAATTAATGATTAAAAAAGCCTCATCCACAAAATTTATTTGCAAGCCGACACCCGTAGGAATATAGGCAGCGCCATATTTTTGATATTTGCTTGCACCTGCTCCTATATCAATAAAAGGTACCACCCAATATTTATCGGTTAATAATTTCAGGTTGACGCTTGCATTTGCTTCTAATAAAAAATAATTGGCATTAAAAGCAGGTTGATCCTCGATAGGGTAATCAACGAACGAGCCAGCTAACGTGGCAATAAAATCTATATGTTTACTTATGCCGGAAAGATAATTTATGGCAATCCCGGGATTCATAGTTGACGGCTTGAAAAAGCTCTTGTCATTGAGCGTATGTACCAAACCATTATTCCTGATGTCAGCAGCAGTTTTGAAATCGCTCAGAAAAAAACTAACTCCAAGGGCTTCTTTCTTATGAGTAGTTTCCTGGCCAAACGATGTTGCAAAAAAAGAAATGCTGATAAATAAAAAATAAAAATTTTTCATAACCAATTTAGTTTGCTTATCAAACAAAAATAAACTGTTACAGGCAAAGGATAAAATTAATTAAAGTGGTAATTTTTAAAACAGGAATAAGAAACTATAGATGAAAAAAATCAAAAATGAAAGTTATCCATCACCTCTATTTTTACATGGGTTAATCCTTCTCCTGAAAAAGCCAGGTCATGTGCCGCAATTTTAGATACGTCAACAAGACGCTTATTTTTCGCATTCATCCGGTCATTTACTTTTACAATAACAGATTTATCATTGTGCAGATTAGTAACTTTTATCCAGGTGCCCAGCGGCAACACGTTACAAGCTGCAGTATATTTTTCGGAATTATAAATTTCTCCGTTCGCAGTTTGGCGGCCATTAAATTTTTTTGCATAAAAACTGGCCGTTCCATATTTGACCACAGGCTTTTTGTGGGCAACACTATCTGCAGGATCTTGCTGCCCGTGGTGAGTTTTCTTTTGAGCGCTCAAGCCTTCAGAAAAAAAAATTACAAATAAAAAAACAGGGATTAATTTTTTCATGTTAAGTACTACCAGGTAATATTTTAGTGAATGCCTGTTAATAACTATAACGAATTTGCCTATTATTTATTTGCAAAATATTTATCAGCAAGCGCCTGGTCATCATTGTATATATCTTCATAGAAAATAATTTTATCACCTTTTGCCTCGCATGAAAAGTATTCTATGTAAAGAGGCAACCTGTTCTTTATAATAATGCGCTTCCTGTCTTTATTGGCAAGCCAGGTTTTGATGGAATCAACATTATAAGCAAGCTGTTGCTCTTTCGTTTTATTTAAACTATCGTTTCGTGCAATATAAAAAGCGAGTTCCTCCCATTTTTGAACCCGAACGCAGCCATGGCTTAAGTCTCTTATAGAATTTCGAAAAAGATAGCGCTCATTGGTATCGTGCAGGTAGACACTGTAAGGATTATTAAAATTAAATTTCAAAACACCCAACGCATTGTCATCGCCGCTTCCCTGCATTATTTTCCATGGAATGCCGTTGGAATACTTTGACCACGTAATTGTATAAGGATCTACCACATCGCCTTTAGAATCAACAAGGTTAAATCCCTTGCGTGCGAGATAACCCGGATCTTTTTTTAACCCCGGCAATATATCTTTTTTAATAATACTTTCAGGAATCGTCCACTGCGGATAAGTAACCATATCAGATATCATTGAAGACAAAACCGGCGTGGGAGTGGCTGGCTTACCAACAATTACTTTGGAACGTATCACAATAGTATCATGATCCCATAGTTCGAGATAATAACCTGGAAGATTTACCCAGACGTACCTCACAGGAAGTGTATCAGGCATTAGCTTATAACGGTCAAGTGTAATCGCAATTCTTTTAAATTTTTCAACGTCAAAATTATTGAGCGAATTAATCAGCTTCGGACTTATTTTCCCATCTTTTCTAATTTTATGAGATGCCTGGTATTTTTTTATTTCTTCACTAAACATTATTGAATCAGGATCTGCGTCATCAGATTCGGTTATGCCGGCCTGTAGCAATCTTGTCTGAAGATTTTTAATAAGAAGTTGTGAATCTTTTTCAGGATAATCGATAAACTGGTAATGCATATTATCCATACTATCAACAAAATTCTTTATAAGCCCTTTAAGTGATTGGTATCTTTCATTGACCGGTCCTATTGAATCGAAAAGATTGATTATAGAATTATTTCTAAAGGCTTCATCTAAACTTTCAATAAAAAAAGAATCAATGTATTTTTCCTTTTTAACTATTGAAGCACTGTCCGGAAGCAATCTTCCTTCTTTAAGATCTTTTGCGGTCTTCATAAAAGCATCACTCAGCATCAGGTCTGCCTTTGTCCATATTATCGCATCCACTTTTGCTAAAGAGTCATCAATCAATTTTTTTCGAATCGCTGTCAATTCGTTAAAATGGTAGTCCTCAGGATAAAGGCCATAATATTTGGAACTCTGAATGAAATCGATCATTGAATCTGCAAGAGGCACCCATTTTTCTTTTTTACTCCAGACATTATGGTAATCATTTTTATCATAAAAAGCTACCACTACGTCTGTAAGATATAATTTAATGGAATCGTTTATTTTGCCATTGTTATCTTTTGCAAATTGCAATACCGCTTTAATGTTATCACTGATCTGGTCATCCATTTCTTCAGGCTTTTTTACAATCTCTTTTTTTATTGCGGGGTGCTTGCTTCTGCAACTAAACACAAAGCACATTATAATAAGGGTAAAAAAAACGTAAATTAAATTTGTTTTTAGAAGCATGTGCTGGTAAAAATTTTATAAAAAATATCCTTTGATTTAAAATTAAAATATGATTGGTAAAATAAACAACTCTTTGAAGATAGTGTTAGTGTTTGAAATAATTTTTCATTTTGCTTATGGCAATATTCTGGCACAATCAAATGTCGGTAATAAGTATGGATTAAATGTTGTTGATAATATAAAGTTGCTGCAAAGTGAAATTGCTATTGACTCCAATAAACAAATGAAAGATGTTAAAAAGGCAATACCCTCTTTAATGTTTGACCTCAGATATTCAACCACAAATAATTTCATGCATCGAAAATTATATCCCCCTCTGCAAACCACTTACCTGCGGCTTGCAGCAATAAACGCTTTAAAAAAAGTAGTTATTGCACTTCATGGCCAAAATCTAACTATAAAAATATTTGACGCCTATCGTCCTTATTCCATTACAGAAGAAATATGGGATGTAGTAAAAGATAGTCGCTATGCAGCCGATCCTGCAAAAGGCAGCGGACATAACCGTGGAATAGCTGTTGATCTTACATTGGTAAATCTGCAAACAAAAAAAGAACTTAACATGGGAACTGATTTTGATAATTTCAGTGATACAGCTCACCAGGATTTTACAGGGCTACCCGAAAATATTTTGCAGAATAGATTATTGCTGAAAACAAGTATGGAAAAGTATGGTTTTGTAAGTCTTGATACCGAATGGTGGCACTTTAGTCTTCCTGATGCAAATAATTATGAACTATTAAATATTTCTTTTGATGCATTAAAGAAATTAAATGGTAAACAGAAACATTAGCCTTTAATTGACTCATATATTTTTTCAACAAATAACATGGTTGCCGGGCAATACTCAATATTTTGCTTATGTATGTGCATATAATCTTTGAATGGCTTTTTTAATAAATATGGAAATCCTGCACAGTCTGCAGGCCTCACTTCATAGATAGTGCACATATTAGTTTTCATATCAAGAAACTGACATGGGCGTGATTTATTCATCCAATCGTTTCCTTTTTTATCAAAATACAACCACTTCTCTTTAAAATCTTTTGGTCTCATTCCAAGATGAGAAGCAATTCTTTTAATATCAGTAAAGCTATACGTAGGTGTCATCACTTTACAACAATGGGCACAGCTAAGACAGTTAATCTCTTTCCAAACTTCTTTATCTTTTTGTTCTGCAAGAACTTCCAAATTTGTTGGAGGATTATTTTCCGTTCGGGTAATAAAATATCTTAAAGATTTTTTGTTCTTCTTAAAATTTCTTTTGAGTTTTCTAAGATTAACGGTCTGCATGAAAAATTAGCTTGGGTGAGGTTACGAATGTATTAATGATGATTGTTTAAAATATAAAAGTAGCGCATAATTTATTTTAATTTAGCATTAATAATCAGACGTTGATTT
>CBIGQT010000102.1:0-8251 GCA_966191655.1 uncultured Ginsengibacter sp. | reverse complement strand
AATACCTTGCTCAAAGATTCGTTTGATCTTCCTGATGATGTTATTGGTAAAAATATTTATAATTATTATCCTGACTGCATGAGAGCAAATTGCATTGGTAGCGACAGGGAAGTATTGCACAGAAATACCGGCATAGAAGTTTTTGAAGAAAGATCAGGGGAAAATGATGAAAAAATTTGTTACCAGGTTTATAAATTTCCTGTAGGAAATCATAATCAAAAAAAATTGATAGGTGGCCTTGCTGTTAATATAACGGGGCAGGTAAACGACAGGATGCAAATAACCAAAGAACGAAACCAGTTTCAATCTTTTATGGAAAATGCACCACTGCTGGCATGGATAACAGATGCTGAAGGCATTTTACAGTACATGAATACGCGTTTTAAAAGTTCATTTAATTATACCGACACCCATCTGAACAAGAAAATTGGAAGCGTTAATTCGCTGACCGAAAGAGAAAAAGCATTACTACCTCACAAAGAAGTATTGACAGAAAATAAAAGCATTGAATTTTTTCATGAATGGGTTGATGAAAATAAAAAAGTTCATTCTTACCGCACTTTTAAATTTCCCATCCGGGATGTGGAAGGTAATTTTCTCGAGGGTGGACAATCTATTGAAATTACTGCTGAAGTGTTGGCAGAACGTGCCCTCAAAAGAAGTAATGAACTTTTCGAGTACGCCGGAAAAGCTACCCGTGATGTTATTTGGGACTGGGATCTTAAAGAAAATAAAATCAGGAGAACCGGCGGATATGAAAATTTATTTGGTTACAAAATGACGGATCTCTATGAGCCGCACGATTATAAAAAAGTACATAAAGATGACGTCGCTAATGTTTTAAAAGTGGTAGAAGACGCTTTTAAAAGAAATGATTCCCGCTGGCAAATAGAATATAAATATTTATGCGCAGATGGCTCTTATAAAATCGTAATTGACCAGGCGTATATTATAAAAAATAAAAAAGGCAATGCGGTTCGTGTAATAGGCTCAATGCAGGATGTAACAGAAGAACGTTATTTACAGGAACAGGTTTTAATAACCGAAAAGCAAAAAAAGAAAGATGTGGTTGATGCAGTAATTGGCGCCCAGGAAAAAGAAAGAAATGAGCTTTCTGCAGAATTACATGATAACGTAAACCAACTTCTGGCAGCATCAATATTGTATCTAAAGACAGCGCAAAAACAAGAAGTGATTGATGAAAATCTAATAAGTCAAAGTCTTGATTATGTTCAGAAAGCAGTGGATGAACTGCGCAATATAAGCCGCAACCTTACGCCAGCAGAACTAAAAATGAATGGACTTGCTGCAGCGCTTAAAGTATTTTCAGAAAAATTATATATACCCAAAGACTTTGAAATAAAACTTATAATTGGCGAATTAGATGAAACTAAAATAAACCAGTCACTCAAGTTAGCCATTTACCGCATTGTTCAGGAAGTGATCAATAACATACTCAAACATGCTACTGCAACTGAGGTTTCTATTTATTTGTGCATTGACGCAGACACGCTTAAACTAACGGTTACGGATAATGGCAAAGGTTTTGATCTGCTAAGCATTAATAAGGGACTGGGAATAACCAATATTTATAACCGTGCTGAAAATTTCGGCGGCGTTGCTGAAATCATTTCTTCACCCGGCAAAGGCTGCACGTGGCATATAACAATTCCCGTAAATTAAAAGAAACATGAACCGGTTATTTTTTAAGGAATTGTTTCGCACTTTCAACGATTAAATCAATTTCAATCTTTCGCATACATTTAAAATGAGTCAAAGGACATTTATCATATCCTATTTTACTGCAGGGCCTGCACCATAATTTATTTACCTGGAAAACTTCATATTTTGTTTTATAAGGATACATGCCAAAAGAAGGAACTGTATTTCCCCAAACTGAAAAAATCATTTTTTTAAATGCGGCTGCAATGTGCATCAATCCTGTATCGTGGCTTATTACCAAATTCGATTTACGAATAATATCAGCAGACTCATTTAGTGAAAATTTACCGCATGCGTTATAGATTTTTACCGGATCAGCATTGGAAATTTCCACTCCGTTATTATAATCTTCATTTCCCCCCAACAATATTATCGGGTATTCAATTTTGGCGCATAATTCTTTTGCCTTATCTACGGGTAACTTTTTTGTAAAGTGAGCTGCACCAATGGCAATGGCGATATATCCCTGCGAATGTGAAAAAGGTATATCCGAGTCTTTAACCACGTCTTTTTCAGGGATAAAAAAATCAAGGCCCGATCCATCATTAATCACCCCAAAGCTTGCCACCGTTTCCATATATCTGTCAACGATATGTTTTGCAGGCATCAGATTTAGTTTAAAATTGGTGTAGATCCATTTTTGAGTATTCAATTTATTAAAAGAATAAAATGGTATGCCTTTTAGCGCCTGCTTAACCCGAAGTGTACGCAGGTTATAATGAAGATCAATAACCGTATCAAACTTTTCTTCTTTAAGATTATCTATTGTATCGTCAAAATCGTCATCAAGCGTAATTACCTTATTGATATAAGGATTCGATTCAACTATGGATGCAAATCTTTTTTTGGTAAGAAAATAAATACCGGCATCCGGAAATTTTTTTCGCAAACAGCGTATAACCGGTGTAGTTAGTACAATGTCTCCAATTGAAGAAAAACGAATGATAAGAAATTTCATTGGAAAAATTTTTTGTCACGAACCTCCCTTTCCGGCAGACAGGTTACACCGATTTATTCGAATTAACTCTTTAACCAAATTACATCTCCACATAATCAAGGTCTTTATGATAAGTTTCTTCAGACATTATTACGGAAGCAATACCAATAATCATTACAACAATACCCGTTACCCAACCTGCTTTTATATAATTGCCGGTTTGTACCTGCAGCCACGCAAAAAGTAATGATACAAGGTTTAAGGATCCCCGTACCATATTGGGCACAGTGGTGGTTACCGTTGCTCTTATATTAGTACCAAACTGCTCAGCTGCCATCGTAACAAATATGGCCCAAAAGCCTGTTCCAAAACCTAACAAAGCGCTTGCAAAATATAATTCTGAAACACTTGCATTATTCAAATTAAAAAACCATATAAGGCCGACGGCTGTGATGGCATAAAAAATATACAAAGCCTTCTTGCGGCTCCTGAGCCATTTACTTACATAACCTATTAAAATATCACCGACAGAAGTTGCAACATAAGCAAACATTACACTTTTACCAGGATCGATCGCTCCTCTAACATTCATCTTAGTTCCAAACTCTTTTGAAAAACTTATTAAAATTCCTATTACATACCAGGTGGGTAAGCCAATAAAAATTGCGGTAATATATTTTTTAAATCTTATGCGGTTTGTAAAAAGCATAAAAAAATCTCCTTTTTTTACATTGGCCTTTTCAATGCTTTTAAACATTGCAGATTCAAGCACGCTGATACGAAGTAATAGAAGTAAAAATCCGAGACCTCCGCCAATAAAATAACAGGTTCTCCATTGAAAATTTTCTCTTATAAAAAAAGCAAACACGGCGCCCGTTAAACCAAGCCCTGCAACAAAAGAAGTTGCAATACCTCTTTTTTCTTTAGGCAATAATTCCGTAACTAACGTTATCCCGGCACCTAACTCACCGGCAAGGCCAATTCCGGAAATAAACCTTACCAAGGCATATTGATTTACATTTTGCACAAATCCATTTGCAATATTGCCAAGCGAATAAAGAATGATAGACGCAAATAAAACTTTCAGCCTTCCCTTTTTATCGCCTAATACGCCCCATAGAATGCCGCCAATCAACAAGCCCAGCATTTGTATATTAATTATAAAAAGGCCATCCTTTGCAACCTGGTCATCATTTAAACCAAAAGATTTTAATGATGGAATACGGATGATGCTGAATAAAAGTAAATCGTAGATATCAACAAAATATCCCAACGCTGCAACAATTACCGGAATTGAAAAAATTGCAATGTGTTTCTTATTCATATCAAAATAAAAATCGCTGACCTGTTATTTATTGTTTTTTTTGGGTACAAAAACTTTCCACAAAACAGGGATCGTTGTAACGGCAACAATACCTACTACAATTACTTCAAGATGTTCTTTTAAATCGAAATGAAACTGGTGCATGATGAAAGTTTGCAAAAAGTGTCCTGCAAACAACATACTGCCAACCCACAGTACCGAACCAAGAATATTGTAATAAGTAAATTTTTTCCAGTCCATTAAAACAATGCCGGCAACAATTGGCGCAAATGTTCTTACAAAGGGAACGAATCTTGCCAAAACGATTGCCTGGCCTCCGTTCTTTTCATAAAATTCATGCGCCTGTACCAAATATTTTTTCTTAAAGAAAAAAGTATCTTTTCTTTCATATAAAAAAGGACCACTCTTTCTTCCGAACCAATACCCGGAAAAGTTTCCTAAAATACCGGCTATAGCAATCAATATCCATAAAATAAAAAGATCAGCCCATTGATTGTGTGTTTCAAATAATGCTGATGATACTATTCCCGGAATACCTTTTGTGGTAGTACTGAAGATACCTGTAACAAAAAGTAAAGCATCTCCGGGTAAGAAAAAACCGGCAAACAATCCTGTTTCTGCAAATACGATAAATAATACCATCCACAACCCTCCATGCTGAATATAGAAATGGGGGTTCAATAATTCTCTGATACTTATTCCTAAAATGTCTAATAATTCCACTGGTATTATTTAAGTTTTTAATTGGCAAGTTCGCCTTCCCATTTACTCACTGCCGAAGTAGCCAAAGCATTTCCGAGCACATTGGTCATAGTTCGAAACATATCACAAAAATGATCTATTGGCAATATTAAAGCAATTCCCTCAGGTGGAATATTGAACATGCCGCATGTTGCCAATACAACAACAAGCGCTGCACGCGGCACACCGGCGACTCCCTTGCTGGTAAGCATCAATACGAGTAACATAGTAACCTGTGTTGCCAGATCCATGTGAATGGCATAAGCCTGCGCTATCGATATACTTGCAAAAGTCATATACATCATGCTGCCATCAAGATTAAAGCTATATCCCAATGGCAAAGTAAAAGCAACTATTTTTTCAGGACAACCAAAGCGTTCAAGCTCCTCCGTTAGTTTAGGAAAAACTGCTTCACTGCTTGTTGTACTGAACGCAATTAACAACGGTTGCGCAATTCTTTTTAAAAGTAATGGAACTCTATTTTTTAAAATCAAATAACCAACTGCAATTAATACCAGCCACAGAACAAAAATTCCTACTACAAAAAAGAATAAATAGCTACCATAAAATTTAAATACTTCAAGCCCTTTGGTTGCAATAACTGCAGCTAATGCGCCGAGAACCCCTAATGGTGCAAAGTTCATAACATATCCAACCATTTTTAAAATAACGTGCGATACTGCTTCCAGTGCTTTTATTACCGGCTTTGCATAATCGCCAACGGCTGTTGCAGCTATACCAAAGAAAATGCTGAAGATTACAATCTGCAGGATCTCGTTAGATGCCATTGCTTCAAAAATACTTTTCGGAAATACATGCTCCACAAAATTGATTAAAGAAAACTGGTGATTGTTGGTCATTAAATCTTTTACTCCCGCAGCATCGGCATTATTTAAATTTATTGCAGCCCCGGGTTTAAAAAAATTAACTAATAATAATCCGATAAAAAGACTTACCAAAGATGCGGATACAAACCACAAAAGCGCCTTCCCTCCTACTCTTCCAACAGTTTTTAAATCGCCCAATTTAGCAATGCCAACAACTAAAGTTGAAAATACCAAAGGAGCAATAATCATTTGTACCAGGCGTAAAAAGATAGTAGTTAACAAATTCATATTAACAGAAAAGGAAGCAATAAAAGACGAAGATGAATTTTCGTGTACTATGTAACCCAGCACACAGCCAACAAGCATTGCAATAAGAATATAAATGGTGAGCTTATTCTTATTTCCTGAAACAGCGGTTGTATTATTCATATTAGTTTTGCAATATAATATTTAAAATGAGTTATCGGCCTTAGCGGTTAAAAATTGTATATAGCTTCTCTATTTTAAGAATTAATTCCTTACTTTTCCAAATTGAAAACCAAAACCTCAATTCTTTACTATGAGTTTATTTATAACCAAACCTATGAGCAGCCTGATGGCTGAAGCAAATGATTCTGGTAATACATTAAAAAGAACATTAGGACCCATTAATTTAATTGCCCTCGGTATAGGAGCTATTATTGGCGCCGGCCTTTTTGTAAGAACCGCAGCTGCAGCAGCCCAGAATGCCGGGCCTTCCGTAACGATTGGTTTTATAATTGCGTCTATAGGTTGCGCATTTGCCGGATTATGTTATGCCGAGTTTGCCTCTATGATTCCGATAGCGGGTAGCGCTTACACTTATTCTTATGCAACCATGGGCGAGTTTATTGCGTGGATCATCGGATGGGATTTAATTCTTGAATATGGTGTAGGTGCAGCAACGGTTGCTATTGCATGGAGTGAATATTTTAATAAACTTCTGCAAATATTTGGGTTGAATGTTCCTTATCAATGGTGCCATTCTCCTTTTGAAATATCCACGACAGGTATACATGGTATTATGAATATTCCTGCATTATTTATTATTATACTATTGTCTTTATTATTAATACGCGGCATGCAGGAATCAGCCGTGGTAAACGCAATAATTGTTATTTTGAAAGTTGCTATTGTGGTGGTGGTTATTGCAATGGGTTGGCAATACATCAGGCCTGAAAATCACACACCTTTCATCCCGGCCGATTCAACTTATACTGATCAACAGGGAATATCACATCACTACGGAGGCATACTCGGAATATTAGGAGCGGCGGGAGTTGTGTTCTTTGCATTCATAGGTTTTGATGCGGTATCAACTGCGGCGCAGGAAACAAAAAACCCTAAAAGAGATATGCCGATTGGTATTCTTGGGTCATTGGTAATCTGTACAATTTTATACATTCTTTTTTCGTATGTTCTAACCGGTGTGGCTTCTGTAAACGATTTCCGAACCCAGGGAAAAGAAGCATCAGTAGTGTATGCAATTGAACACATGAGTGGCTCAATGGTTGCCGGAGTATGGGTCCCGACTTACAAATGGTTAAGTAATTTGGTAACTATTGCAATTCTTGCCGGCTTTTCGTCTGTAATTCTTGTAATGTTAATGGGCCAATCGAGAGTATTTTATTCTATGAGTAAAGATGGTTTAGTTCCAAAAGTATTTTCTAAAGTGCATCCCAAATTTAAAACACCTTATAAATCGAACCTTATATTTTTAATTTTTGTAGGATGTTTTGCGTCTTTTATTCCAGGTGATATAGTTGGTGACATGACGAGTATCGGAACTCTTTTTGCATTTATGTTAGTATGTGCCGGGGTTTGGATCATGCGTGTAAAGCATCCTGAAATTAAAAGAGAATTTAGGGTACCGGCGGTTGGACTCGTTTCTATATTGGGTATTTTGGTATGCGGCGCAATGATATTTGGTCTTGGCTGGACAAACTGGGCAAGGTTGATTGGCTGGCTGCTAATTGGATTTATTATTTATTTCGGCTATAGCCGCTATCATAGCAGGTTAAGAAATCCCGGCAAGTTCCCTCCTGAGACACCTTATGAGATTCCGGAAGACATTCCTCCATTGATATAATTATTTACAAAAACCGCTTTAGTTATTAAAGCGGTTCTTTTATTTCAGTAAAAGCGTTTAACCTTTCCTGTTAGATGGAATAGCATTGAAATTAAAACACTGCCTGCTCCAAAGAAGTCTCCCTCCCCTGCCTTGTCTCTACTCCCAGCCTTGTGCGGATGCAGGACACTGCAGTGCAGCGCCATTGTTCCTGTATCATACATACCCTGTTCTCATTTATATAATACTTTGCATAAAATTGTTGATGAAGGGAAGTGCCGTTTTTGTTTCAAGGTGCCGGATTTCGCTTCTGATTCAGACAACTGGTAATAAAATAATAAACACACTTCCTTCCCACTCATTAGTTTCAACTTTTATTTCTCCTCCGTGTGCTTTTATAATATCATAGCTCAGACTCAGTCCCAATCCTGTTCCTTCCCCCGTTGGCTTTGTAGTAAAGAATGGCTGAAATATTTTATCTACTACTTTTTGAGGAATACCATTACCGTTATCGCTTACAGTTATAATGACCTCACCCCTGCCCCTCTCCTCCAAAGGAGTGCGTTCGGACAAAGGAGAGGGAGAAGAACGCTTCGTAGTAACTGTAACCGCTG
>CBIGQT010000101.1:0-8267 GCA_966191655.1 uncultured Ginsengibacter sp. | reverse complement strand
CAAATTGCATAATTGCGAATAAGCCTTTACGTTAGTAGGGTATGCAAGCAGGCTTAGTCCATCTAAGAGGTCGAGACGGCAACCCACTATAATTTTCATTCCTGTTTTTTTAGCTGCTGCGTAAGCACGCACAATACCTGCGAAGCTGTTGCGGTCTGTAATAGCTATTTGCTGGTAACCCAATGCAGCAGCATGTTCTACCATTTCTTCGGGATGTGAAGCGCCACGAAGAAAGCTAAAATTAGTAGTTACCTGTAGTTCTGTATAGTTCATAATGTTTAGTGTGAGTAGAATTTTTTGTCCCGGATTGAATGAATTATCACTAATTAAAAAAAATCTTTACTTATATTTTTATACTTTATTGCGGCATCCTATCTATTGTGTCAATCCGTGGCTATACTAAGCAAAAAAACCGTGAATAAACCATTGATACGATCTTTCTGAATCATAATGTCCTGACCGGAAAAGCCAGTAACGGCAACCTTCTTCATCTTCTACTGTATAATAATCGCGATGCTGTCCCTGCTGCAGCCACCATTCCTGCTCAATACGTTCCGGTCCGTCTGCTTTTATTACTTTATGCAATGTTCCTTGATAACGAAAGGTCATGGGTGGATAATCAGGTATGGGCGCCGTTACTTCTATTGGTTCCGGCTTACCTAACATCTTCAAAGGCCTTGGCACAGTCACTTTCCATGGGGCAGCCGGTGCTTCATTTAATTCTGTTGCCGGCTTAAAGGAACGTTCCGGCCAGTAATGTTCATCAGGCAGGTAACGGTAAATATGACCTGTTCCCATTTTTCCATCTATTCTGTCAAGCAATTCAGATAAGTTATTATCGTCAAGACCGCCGATTGCTTCCCAAAGCTTTGCCTGCGAAGGTGAAAGATCTTCTACTTTCAGTGCTTCCAATGTAAACAGCTCTATACCGAGGGCCGGTTCTATCGTGTCTATTTTAATTTCTAATAGTTTATAGATGTGTTTAAAATTGTGAGAGGGTCTATTGGTACCGGTTTCAATTGTTTCTATTTTACTATCAATACGGTAACAGTTAAGCACTACTTTTCTTAATCCTTTGCCCTCCTGTCTTAGCCTGTTACATAATATTTCCAGCAATTGTTGCAAGGCTATTTCAATACCTTTTGCAGTAACAATCGGTTCCAGGCAGGGCAACCTTTCATGATAGGACATTACAGGCATTACCGGTTCTCTTATTTCTTCTTCTGTTCCAATTGCGTGATGCAACCGCTTTATAAAATGTTGTCCAAATCTCCTTCGCAAAGATGTAGATGGCATACTGATAAAGCTGCTGATTTGTCGAAGTCCCAGTTTTTCCAGTCGTTCTACAGTGTCCGCTTCCAATCGCAGTGCTGCCGGAGGTAAGTTTAAAAGCGCTTCCTGCTGTTTTGTCATTTCAATTACTGTTACCTGCTTTCCGAAGCGTGCAACAGCCCATGCCGCACCGATAGTATCGGCCATAGCAATTTGTGTATGGTAACCAAATTCGTGTAATCGTCTATGTATCTCCGTTATGTATTGCTTTTCACCACCCCACAAATGAGCACATCCGGTTGCATCCAATATCAGGCCATCAGGTAAGTCTATTGACACAACAGGTGAATACCGTATGAACCACCTGGCTAAGTTATTTAGCAGCCTTTGTGCTAATGCAGCGTCATCATCAGCTGCTTCAAGAGATAATATCATCACTCTTGCATCAGCTACGGCCATGCCTGTATCTACTCCCTGCGTTTGTGCCTGTACGTTAGCTCCTGTTATTATCATCCGGCCATGATCAGGAGATGTTAATACAAAAGGCACTTTCTTTAATGAAGGTTGCCGGCGGCAGTGCCAATCCGTTTTAAGATAACGAAACCATATAGAAACAAAGCGCTTTTGCATCTCATCCTATTTTTTGCTTTTGTTCCGGGATAATAGCAGCCACTTTGGAAAGATACCTGAACTTTCCTGCAGCAAATTCAATCGGCCAGTTACCAGGCTTTCCGTTTCTTACTTTTAATAATTCTACATTCCAGCAGGGAAAGCCAACACCTGGCAATCCGTTTAATTCACTGGGCAAAGGAGTTATCTTCCACCTCGTAATACAGGCGGTTGTATTAATACTGCGTGGATGGTGGCGCAGGATAAAACCCGTAACGCCGCTCTGTTCTGTGGCGAGCTGTAGCCGTCGTGAAGTCATGAAAGAAAGCTCCTGTATTTCTGTTACCACTGCCGCAAGTCCTTCACATTTCAGGGCTTCTTCTGTAGCCCACAAGATTTCTTTTTCTTTTGTTAAGTTGATAAAGATTACTTTTTCGGGTGCAATGCCGAAGATCTGCAAAGCCGGAGGAAAAATACTCCTGTAAGAGCTGATCCAGATACCTACGCCTCCTTTATGCATGAGTGACGAAAGGATACCGGAAACAAATCCCCCCGTCGCAGCAGAATTTTCCGGAGAAGTTGAACAGAATTCGTGAACTGCACCAACCGGAAAAGTATGATTGGGAAATGCATTTTTTATTGGACCAAGCCTAACATCAGAAGCTCCAATCTTTTGCAGCTTCTTACAACTTTCAAGAGAAAGAATTTCACGTTGTAGCTGAAAAATAATATCGGGTTTTGCTGCTGGCATTATTAATAATTACTGCTAATATGTTCTTTTATTGAGAGGACAATATTACTAAATAATTTAGTAATATACAATACTAACTAAAATATTTAGAACGGGATTTACAATTTTTAAACCCCCGAGCTAACTATCCAAACTCTCTATTAACGCTTGTGATTTTTACCAGCTATAAAGTAAATTTTAAACAACTTCTCGAAAATATTTATTTCGTGAAACACTGTATGCAAAGGTTTTTTCATCAAATAATTAATGAATTATTGCCAGGTAAAGTAGTACATTTATAGCATCTTACAAGGTAATGCCGGCAGTTAAAAAGAAAAAAAAGCGCATCAGCAAGACAGCCACAATTATTTTAATAATAGTAGCGGCTCTTATCATTTTCAGGCTATTCCTTCCCTCTATTGTATTGCATTACTCCAATAAAATGTTGGCAAATCTCTCCGGTTATTATGGCCATGTGGAAGATATAGATATTTCATTATACAGGGGCGCTTACCAGGTAAACGATATGTATCTGAACAAAGTGGATAGTGTTACAAAGAAGCAAACAAAGTTTCTTATTATAAAAAACATGGATCTTTCTGTGCAATGGAAAGCGCTTTTTCATGGCAAGCTCGCAGGGAGAATCATCCTTCATTCGCCGGAGCTTTTCTTTACCAAAGATAAAACGGAGTTGGGTGAGGTAAAGAAAGACACTAATGATTTTCGTAAAGTATTAAAACATTTCATGCCATTAGATGTAAACCGGTTCCAGATTGATAATGGCAGCGTTCATTACGTGGACAATACATCCACACCTCCGGTGGATATTTCTTTAAAAAACATGGATGTACTGGCGCAAAACCTTCAAAATGTAAATAAGGAAAATACGCTGCTTCCCTCGCCTGTAACTGCACATGCTACTGCCTATGGCGGCACGCTCGCCCTGAACATGAAAATAAATCTGCTGAAGGAAAACTCAACTTTTGACTTAAATGCCGACGTGAAAAACATTGATTTGCCTAAACTGAATGCCTTTTTAAAAGCATACGGAAACTTTGATGTAGAAAAAGGAAACCTGGGCTTATATACTGAATTTGCCGCAAAGGACGGGAAGTATGTAGGCTACGTAAAACCTGTTATAAAAGATCTTAAAGTGCTTGGCCCGCAGGATAAGAATGATGGCTTTTTGCAAAAGATGTATGAAGGCCTTATTGGCCTTGCGGGTGATATTCTTGAAAACCCTAAGAAAGACCAGATAGCATCTAAAGTGCCCATACAGGGTGAGTTTAGCAAATCACAGACCAACACCGCCGAAGCTGTTTGGGAATTGCTTAAGAATGCATTCATCCGGGCGCTCATGCCGGCTGTTGATAACCAGATTAATATAACCAGCGTAGATAAAGCGCCCGAAAAGCATACATCACTTTTACATAAAATATTTTCCGGAGGTGATAAAAAAGAGGATAATAAAAAGAAAAAATAGTCTCCGTTACGAAAAACCTTTCATGAAACATAAATGGAAACCTTACAATAGTTAGCCATTGGTCAGAGACTTTGCCTTTCGGTCCGAAGGACTCCTTTGGAGCAGGCAGGCCAGATGGCGGCGTTCACGAGTGGACAGGTTGGGCTTGCGAAAGAAGGAGGTACCTACGTTGGCTGAAATTCATTTAACGGTTAATTGTTCAATACCTGTTTCTTCTTCATAAATTTTAGTAGTTTCAGTTTTGGCTGCATGCTAAATTGATTTTGTACATGCTTAAATCCCTAACAGAATAAAAAAGTTAGATACTGAGAATGGAAATTTCTCTTATTCATAGAACGGATGCCTTGGTGTTGTGCATTATTCTCTTTGTTTCGATGTTGCTTATGATCATTATCGGAAGAAGAGCAGGCAAGCTTTGGGGCAAATCTGAAGAGGAAGATCCCAAGGGTGGGGTTAGTTCAATGCTTACGGCATTGTTTGCCTTATTTGGTTTCATACTGGCGTTTACATTCAGCATGTCGGGTACACGTTTCGAAAAAGTAAGGGATGTAGTTTCACAGGAGACCAAAGAAATAGGTACAGCCATCCTGCGTTCAGATCTTTATAATGATAGTACCCGAAATGAATTCAGGGCAGACTTTAAAGATTACCTGGAAGCAGTTATTGCATTTTATGAAAATGTAACAAATCCGCAACTGCTGCAAAAAGCAGAAGATGATGCCGCAAAAGCGCAGCAACGTCTATGGAACAGAGCCGTAACGGAAGCCAGGCTGCACAATATGATCATTCCTTCCAACAACATGATCGTCTCGCTTAACAGTATGTTTGATATTGCACAAAAAAGAGAAATTTTATTGAGGTCAAAAGTGCCCGATCTGATCGTGTACATGTTATTTATATGTGCTTTAACCAGCAGTTTTATCGGGGGTTTCACCAGCAAAGCATTTCGTCATAAAGACTGGATCATAGCTATCGGTTTTGCTTTAATGTCAACAGCGGTAGTTTATATAACTCTTGATTTAGCAAGGCCTATGAGAGGCATTATACAAACACCGGAAGGGTTACAGGCAATAACTGAACTCCGCAAAATGTTTTAAATAATTGCTTTAGCAATGATTGATGAAAACGATACATTAAGAAATGTAAGGCAAACGATTGTTACCGCAACGGATTTTTCTTTCCTGCCTTTGCATTAACCAAAACATCCATTCTCTTCTACTTTCCATCGGGTGTTCGGTTAGAACCTTTCGTGAAACATAAATGGAAACCATACGATGGTTAGCCATTGTCAGAGACTTTTCCTACCGGTCCGAAGAACTCCTTTGGAGCAGGCAGGCCAGATGGCGGAGTTCACGAGCGGACAGGTTGGGCTTGCGAAAGAAGGAGGTACCTACGTTGGCTGAAAATTTTAAAATAAGAAACAGGTTACAGATTATGCTTCTGAAATGGCAATTACACCAAGCTATTTAAACCAGTTGGTTAAAAATGTAACCCGCGTCAAAAACCGCTATGGCGGCTGCAGCGCCGGTAATGCCTATCTGTTCAATGCATGTTCTCCCAGTAGCACGTGTATTCATCGGTGATATATGCATCCACGTTTCCAATTTACAATTTCATTGATAAAAAAATAACAGATCACTTCTTCTTTCGAGAAGATTGAGTTGATTTTTCTTTAAATTTTTGCAGAATGAAAAGTAAGTTGTATATCTAAGTAACCTTACAATTTTATCAGCTCAACAAAGTAAACGTCGTTTTCACGCAACTCCAGTTCTCTTGAAAAAGGAATTCTATCTTTTATTGTTATGATCTCCCTGGAAATTGGAGATCCATCGTTTTGTTCTTTTATTTGATCTACCTGTTGTTGGTTTAACTGGGATGGCCTGGCCATTGACAAATAGGTAGAATACGCATCGTTGCTCCGATAACCTATTTTATAAACCTCTACAGCATACATACCTTCCGGAACATTTTCAATTTTGATCTTTAGTTTTCCTTTCGATTTTGATGGCAGGTCGCGGATATAATATTGCTGGTTATTAACTGAGTCCGGAAGTGTATTGGTAAAATCCCAGGCCACTACCTGGATATTCCCCGATGAATCTTTACACACCCATGAGGCGGAATCCTTGTTTACCAATTCTGTGTTTCCCAACCTATTCAAAAACTTGTAGGCATAAAATACCGGCTTGTTAATGCCTTGAATGGTCAGCATTCCAAAGCCTCCGTGAAAAGGAGTAAAACGAGGACCCGGTTCTTCAAAAATATCAGTGAATACCCAGTAGGACATCGAGTTGGCCGCATCGCCAACCTGTTTCAGTTTTTGTAAAACATAAGATGCTTCATGATAACTATCATGGATAGGGTCTGCAGGAGTATAGGAAGAACTCCATTCCGTGTAATGAAGTTGAAGGTTCGTCATTGAAGAGGCAGCAATTTGTTGGCGGGAGCGGATCACGTCGCCGCTAACGCTCATCGGGTCTTTGCTCAACACTGTACCAGAGTTGCCGTGCTCGTCAAGAAACCCCTGGTTTACTCCGTAAGAATGCGTACTGATAAAGTCAATCGGTAAATGATTGTCGCTGCAATATTTTATCATATCAGGCACCCATGCAGCCCCGGCCGTTGCAGGACCTCCAACCCGATAGTCAGGATTTACGCTTTTGATAGCTTTTGCCGTGTAAGAATATAACTTAAAATAATCCTGTTGACTTCCTGTCCAGAATCCCGGGGAAAGATTGGGTTCGTTCCATACTTCAAAATACCATGTCTTCACTTCATCAGCACCGTATCTTTCAGTAAAATGCTGAACAAGGTTGCGGATAAGACCGGCCCATTTGTCATAATCTTTAGGAGGCGTTACATTTCCTCTCCACCAGAAAATAGTTTGCTTGCCGCTGGCTAATGCATTAGGCATAAATCCCAATTCCACAAATGGTTTCATACCGATGCTGTGTAGGAAGTCGAACAATACATCAACGTACATATAATTGTATTCCGGGTTGCCTTTGGCATCCTCTGTATACACAGCCATATCATCCGTTAAAAGGCCATGCATGCGGATGTATTTAAAGCCACACTCTTTTCGTACATAGGTTAACTGCTGTTGCCAATCTGCTCTTAGTCCTTCATTTGCCCTGCCAGCACCAACGCATTCATTAAACATCGTATTCAGTCTCCCAGATATTTTATTGTAATTAACATTAATGGTTCTTTGTGCGATTACATTTATCGAAACGACAACTTGTAACATCCATAATAACGAAACTGCTTTTTTCATCTGCATAGTTATTTTATCATTTAACCTGTTTACTTAATACCAAAACGCCTGTAGGTTTAAACTCTTTCCCCGATAATTACTTTGGCAGTTCCAGAAAAGTTCGTCGTGTAATTATCTGGAGAATATTTTACAGCCACATATAACCCATGCCGTCATTAAATATGGTGCCGGGCGGGATAATCTTGGATAACGCCCCGGCTTAGGAATAGTCATCATGCAAAATAGAACAATCAATTCACAAAAAAAGTGTGCAGTAATTAATGCCTTACGAAATGTTTTGCATTTTGAAAGGTCTCCAGCGAATAATACACGAATAGCGATCATCTTATTGTATTCAAGATCGTCAAGATAAATTCCATTTCCTGGTTTTAATAAAGTCGGATATGGCTGATCGCCGGGTAATAAAAGATTCATATTAGTGGACATATTAAAGCGATTACTCCGCCTGATGGGTTGCACATTTATCAATTTCCTCCGCGCCCGAATGCTCAAATCCGCACGTTTTTACAACATCAACTGTCCGAATACGAACAATCTACAAATAGAAGTTTTTCTCTGAGCTCTAAATATCAATGAGATAGATCATTGGTATAGTGCTTGAAAACTATAAGAATGTTTTCACAGAAATTCAAATTTGGAACAAGAAACACGACCTCTTATACAACTTAGTGAATCATAGGAAACGGCATGAATGGTTCCAATTTTTATTGCCTGGTAATAAATATTGAGAAAGTGTCTTTCTTTTTTGAAATCATCTTCAATTGATTTGAAAAATAATAAAGCGAAAAAAAACAGAATTAAAATTTTTAATCGCTGAAAGTTAAACCTGAAGCACCAATATTTTTTTATGATCAAAAATTTTTTTCTTACTGCTTGTTGGAATCTTTCAAGAAATT
>CBIGQT010000100.1:0-8278 GCA_966191655.1 uncultured Ginsengibacter sp. | reverse complement strand
ACAAATTGGTTCAATTTAAAAGCGATAACCAGGTGAATGTAGTTTTTAAATTGCCACAAATCCATTGTTCTTCCTGTATTTTTTTATTGGAAAATCTTCATAAGATCAATGATGGAATAATAACTTCCCAAACAAATTTTCAGAAAAAAGAAGTATTTATTGCGTACGATCCACACCTTACATCTTTGCAAAAAGTTGTGGAACTACTTGCTTTTATTGGTTATGAACCTGCTATCAGTCTTAACGATATTGAAAAGAAAAAGCCAATTACTTTTAACATTTATAAAATAGGAGTTGCAGGGTTTTGCTTTTCAAATATTATGATGTTAAGCTTTCCGGAATATTTTTCCGGAGGCAATATTGATTTGAATTTAAAACAAGCTTTTATATCGTTAAACCTTATTTTATCATTGCCGGTATTGTTTTTCAGCGCTTCTGATATTTTTATTTCAGCATGGAAAGGAATACAACAAAAATATCTCAATATTGATGCGCCGATAGCGTTAGCAATTGCTGTCACCTTTACGAGAAGCTATTATGAAATAATTGGGGGCCATGGCGCCGGCTATCTCGATTCAGGAACCGGAATTATATTTTTCCTGTTAACAGGCCGGTGGTTTCAAAATAAAACCTACGATTCGTTTTCTTTCGACCGGGATTACAAATCTTATTTTCCATTAGGCGTAACCGTTATAAAGGGTGGTATTGAAAACAATATACCAGTAACGCAATTACAAAAAAACAATCGCATTATTCTTCGCAATGAAGAAATGATTCCTGCCGATTCTATCTTAATTAAAGGCGATGCCAATATTGACTATAGTTTTGTGAGTGGCGAAACTACTCCGGTTGAAAGGAAAACAGGGGATTTAATTTATGCCGGTGGTAAGCAGGTTGGAGGCATTATTGAACTTGAAATTATTAAGGAGGTATCACAGAGTTACATTACACAACTCTGGAATAATGAAATTTTCAAAAGTAAAAAAAATGAAGACAAATCTTTCATTCATCCATGGAGCCGTTATTTTACATTCGCATTATTCACCATTGCTTTTGTTACCATATTATTTTGGTGGAGATATGATAGTTCTAAAATATTGCCCTCATTAACCGCTGTTCTAATTGTTGCGTGTCCTTGTTCGCTTTTACTGTCCGCAACTTTTACTTATGGGAATATGCTTCGTATTTTCGGAAAGAATAAATTATACCTGAAGAACGCAAACGTAATTGAAACGCTTGCCAAAATCAACACGATTGTTTTTGATAAAACGGGAACCATTACTCACAATAAATCTTCGCAGGTTAGTTACGAAGGAACCCCTTTAACTTCTAAAGAATTGATGGCAGTTAAAAATATAGCCAAACAATCTGCTCACCCATTAAGTAAGATTCTTGCTTTATCACTTCAGCCGGAATCAGGATCAGTAGAGGTGCAGAATTTTAAAGAGTACACTGGTAAAGGATTAGAAGCGAAAGTAAATGGCTTTAATGTAAGGATTGGTTCCGCCAGCTTTATAAATCAATTTAATCGGGGCATTATTTCTTACGAAACGGGTACGCATGTTCATGTAATGATGAACAATGTTCATATGGGCCGGTTTACAGTTAGCAGTCAATATCGGGATGGGATAGACGAATTGGCTCGTCATTTAAAAAAAGAAAAATTTGATCTCTATGTTTTATCGGGGGACAATGATTCCGAAAAAGAAAAACTGAAAAAAATATTTAATAAAAATATAGAGCTTCGATTCAGCCAGTCACCTCAACAAAAACTTGATTTCATAAAAAATATTCAACAGCGTGGGAAAAATGTTTTAATGCTGGGAGACGGCCTCAATGATGCGGGAGCCTTAATGCAAAGTGATGTGGGCATTGCCGTTAGTGATAATACTTCGCAGTTTTCTCCCGCCTGCGATGCTATTGTAGACGGCGTCAAAGTAAAATTGCTGGATAAATTTATTGCTTATGCCAAATCAGGTAAAAGTATTGTAACGGCCAGCTTTGTTCTATCCATTTTATATAACATTATAGGCCTGTCTTTTGCCGTACAAGGTATTCTCTCACCGATGGTAGCTGCTATTTTAATGCCTGCAAGCAGTATAAGCATTGTATTGCTCGTGACTTTACTTTCCTCATTAAGCGCCCGGTTAAAGCATTTATAAAACAATACCTGACAAAAATCATTTATTGCTTTGATGCTTATCATAAATAGCCATTATAACTGCAACTATTTTTGGCCATCTAATTTTATATCCAGTTGAGTGCATTGATTATTCTTATCGGAGTTAGCATACTTGTAGCAATAGGTTTTCTATTTGCTTTTTTATGGAGTGCCAGGTCGGGTCAATACGATGATGATTACACGCCTTCTGTCAGAATACTTTTTGAAGATGCTCCAAAACCCAATAAACCGGTCGAAGAAAAAGATACCAAATCTTAAATAAAAATTTCACCATCACTTTAAAAGCAATAAGTCAAAAAAATATGCAGGTAGAAAAATTTTATTACGATAACAAAATTGTCAGGAACTTCGCTTACGCTACTATTGTATGGGGCGCTGTTGGTATGCTTGCCGGTTTATGGATAGCATTGCAATTGGTTTTTCCTTCATTAAATATAACGCAGTATGGTTCATTTGGGAGGCTGCGTCCCTTACACACGAACGCGGTAATATTTGCATTCGTAGGTAACGGGATTTTTATGGGCGTGTATTATTCATTGCAGCGACTTTGCAAAGCAAGAATGTTTAGCGACAAGCTCAGTTATATACATTTCTGGGGATGGCAGTTAATTATAGTTGCAGCAGCAATTACCCTGCCGTTAGGTCTTACGCAGGGAGCCGAATATGCTGAATTGATCTGGCCAATAGATGTTGCTATCACTATTATTTGGGTTGTGTTTGGATGGAATATGTTTGGCACTATTATTAAAAGAAGAGAAAAACATTTATATGTTGCTATCTGGTTTTATATAGCAACGTTTGTAACCGTAGCTGTTTTGCACATTGTACGTTCCGGTGAATTGCCTTATACCTGGTTAAAAAGTTACAGTTGGTATGCAGGTGTTCAGGATGCATTGGTTCAATGGTGGTACGGACATAATGCTGTTGCCTTCTTTTTAACAACACCCTATCTCGGACTGATGTATTATTTCCTCCCTAAAGCGGCTAACCGTCCCGTTTACTCTTACAAGCTTTCTATTGTTCATTTTTGGGCATTAATCTTTTTATACATCTGGGCCGGGCCGCATCACTTGTTATACACCGCATTACCTAATTGGGCGCAATCCCTAGGTGTTGTATTTTCTTTTATGCTCATTTTTCCAAGCTGGGGTGGCATGATAAATGGTTTGCTTACACTCCGCGGCGCATGGGATCGTGTACGCGACGACGTTATCCTAAAATTTATGGTGGTAGCAGTTACTGCTTATGGTATGGCAACTTTTGAAGGCCCTATGCTTTCATTAAAAAGCGTTAGCGCTATATCGCATTATACCGACTGGATTATTGCACATGTACACATTGGTGCTTTGGGATGGAACGGCATGCTCACCTTTGGTGTATTGTACTGGCTGGTTCCAAGAATATTTAAGACAGATCTCCACTCAAAAAAAATTGCCAACATACATTTCTGGCTGGGCACTTTGGGAATTATATTTTATGCTATACCAATGTATTGGGCGGGCTTCACGCAAAGCTCTATGTGGAAACAATTCACTGAAGCCGGCCAGTTGAAATATACTTTCCTTGAAACAGTCACTTACATGAAACCTTTTTATGCAATGCGTGCATTAGGTGGTACACTTTATTTGGCAGGGGTATTTTTCATGTTTTATAATTTATATAAAACTGTAAAGGCAGGCAAGCTGGTTGCTAATGAAGAAGCGGAGGCCGCACCATTGCAAAAAGAATATGTACCGCATAAAGGCGAACACTGGCACAGATGGATTGAAAGAAGGCCGGTGCAATTGATGGTATTTAGCCTGATTGTTATTTTAATTGGCGGCATTGTTGAGCTTGTTCCTACGTTTCTTATAAAATCAAATGTTCCTACCATAAGCAGTGTAAAACCTTACACGCCACTTGAACTGGAAGGAAGAGATATTTATGTACGTGAAGGATGTTATCTATGTCATTCTCAAATGATACGTCCTTTCAGGAGTGAGACTGAACGTTATGGTGAATATTCCAAAGCGGGAGAATTTGTTTATGACCATCCGTTTCAATGGGGCAGTAAACGCACAGGCCCCGACCTTGCAAGAGAAGGCGCCGGTAATCTTAAAAAGACCAATGGCTGGCACTTCCGTCATTTCCGCGAGCCATCCTCTATGAGTGAAGGTTCCATAATGCCGTCGTACGCATTCATGCTTGAAAATAATTTAGATACTTCTGACCTGCCTGCAAAGATTCACGCAATGATAACTCTCGGTGTACCCTACCCGAAAGATTATGAACAAAATGCAATGGCAGATTTGGACAGGCAGTCACAACAAATTGCAAACAATTTGCTCAGCGACAGCATTCGTATTTCTCCTAAGAAAGAAGTGATTGCTTTGATCGCCTACATTCAACGTTTGGGAACGGACATCAGTAAAAATCAAACAGCCACCTATAATAAATAAGCCATGTTCACATTTATAAAACAATATGCTGAAAAAATAACAGGCGCTCATGTATATGCCTTTATATCACTTTTTATTTTTTTTCTCTTTTTTATAGTGTTGCTGTTTTTGGTAAAAAAAATGGGCAAAGATAAAGTCAGGGAATTATCTAACATCCCCTTTGATAAAGAGGATTTAAATAACTCAATCACATAATTAAAAAAATATGCAACGTATTAGTTTAATAAAAAAAATAAGTTTAACCTCATTAATTGCATTGTTTGGATCATTTGCTGTAATGGCCCAGAATGCAGCACCAGCGGTAAAAACAGAGCTTTCAGACAATAATCAGCTCGAAATACTTTTAGTTATAATCATGGGTTTATTAGTATTTGTAATCTGGTTACTTGGCCGTGTTCTATTAGTATTAGGCAAGCAGGTGATCGAAAAAAATAAGGCTTCCAAAATCCTTCCATTAATAATTGCAACGGGTTTATTATTTGTTGCACAAGCATCTTCAGCGCAAGATGAAGCACAGGCACAAACTGCAAAAGTGATTAGCAATTATGGCGGACTGTCATCTTCCACCTTTTACCTACTCGTTTCTGTATTGCTCACAGAAGTAACTATTATATTCTTCCTCACATTCCTGATAAGAAGATTTTCCGCAGAATTATTACCTGCTAAAAAAGTTGTGCCTGCCAGTGCAAACAGATTTAAACTGTGGTGGGCAAGTCTTGATAAAAAATTAACCAGAGCTGTACCTGTTGAAAAAGAAGCGGATGTAATGCTCGACCATAATTATGATGGCATCAGGGAATTGGATAATGCATTGCCACCCTGGTGGAAGTATGGGTTCTACATAACTATCGGTGTTGCGATCGTGTATCTCTTAAGTTTCGAGGTGCTTGGTTATGGAAAAAATCCCACAGAAGAATACAATGCAGAGATGGCTAAGGCCAAAATACAGCAGGAAATATATGAAGCAAATAACAAGGATAAAATTGATGATAACAATGTGCCGATGGCAGATGCGGCAGGGTTAGCTAAGGCAAAAGAGATCTTTAGTACTGTATGTTTTGCCTGCCATGGAAAATCCGGTGAAGGTGGCGCAGGCCCGAACCTTACTGATAATTACTGGCTGCATAAAGGATCATTAAATGATATCTATCATTCCATTAAAAATGGTTATCCTGATAAGGGAATGCAATCGTGGGAAGCCGTATATTCACCAAAAGAAATCAGCTACCTCGCCAGCTATGTAAAAACATTACATAGAACCAATCCGCCAAATGCAAAAGCCCCGCAAGGTGATTTATATATAGATCAAGCGGCAGCAACATCGGCAACTAACGGGGATTCTTCATCGGCAAATAAAGAAAAAATCAGTGATACAATACACGCAGTAACGAATCCGAATTAATAATTGGCAGGATAAATTTTTATTATGGAAAAAGCGGCTATACTATCAGATAAAAAAGAAAGTTACAGGGATTCTGTCGCTACTATCACCAAAGAAGGCAAAAGAAATTTTATTAATCCTAAAAAACCAAAAGGGCGGTTATATAATTTAAGAACCCGCTTTAGCATTTTTTACCTCGTTGTTTTTTTTACACTTCCTTTTATAAAAGTTAATGGAGAGCCACTATTAATGCTAAATGTGCTGGAGCGCAAGTTCATCATATTCGGAATGGTATTCTGGCCACAGGACTTTTTTATTTTCGGTATTGCCATGCTCACTTTTGTTGTTTTTATTATTTTATTTACAGTAGTGTTCGGGCGCATCTTTTGCGGGTGGGCTTGTCCTCAAACCATTTTTATGGAAATGGTTTTTCGTAAAATTGAATATTGGATAGATGGAGATGCCAGCAGGCAGAAGCAATTAAAAGCAATGCCATGGAATGCTAAAAAAGTAAAAAAGCGTGTAGCCAAGTTCGTTATATTCTTTACGATTTCATTTATTATCGCCAATTTTTTCCTTGCTTATCTTATTGGAATGGATCAATTGCTGGGCTATCTTAAAACGCCTGCTGCTCATGTTGGTACCCTGATCTCACTGCTCATTTTTACCAGCGTATTTTTCTTTGTTTACTGGTGGTTCAGAGAACAAGTCTGTATTGTTGTATGCCCATATGGAAGGCTACAGGGCGTATTGCTTGATAAAAATTCTATCGTAGTCGCTTACGATCATAAAAGAGGCGAGCCACGAGGAAAATTAACGAAGAAAGAAGATCATAATTGCAAATGTGTTGATTGTAAAGAAGATGGCGCCTGCAAAAGCATTAATGAAAAGATAGCAGCAATTGTGCCGCAAGGCGATTGTATTGATTGTTTTGCATGTGTTCGTGTTTGCCCGACGGGCATAGACATACGAAATGGAACTCAACTGGAATGCATAAACTGCACTGCGTGTATTGATGCCTGTGATTCAATAATGACCAGCATTAAAAAGCCGGCAGGATTAATCCGTTATGCATCAGAAAATAGTATAGTGAAAGGTGTGAAACTCAGATTTACAACAAGGATAAAAGCCTATACGTCTGTGCTGGCTTTATTATTATCCTTGTTGATTTTTCTTTTAGTAAGTCGCACAGATCTTGATGCAAGGCTTATGCGTACTGCGGGGATGACGTATACATCCCTGCCGGATGGACGTATCAGCAATCTTTACAATCTAAAGCTGGCTAACAAAACACATAAAGACATAGCCTATAGCCTGAAGCTTGAAAATTTAAAAGGCGAAATTGAAGTAATTGGTAACAGCAGCCTCATTGTAAAAAAAGAAGATTACTCACATTTGCAGTTTTTTGTAAAGCTCAACAGAAGTGAAGTTAAAAGCTGGAAAACAGAATTAAAGATTGGCATGTATGAAAACAATAAAAAAATAAAAACAATTGAGGCCAGTTTTATTGGACCTGAAATTTATAACTGATAAATTATTTACTATGAACTGGGGATATAAAATTCTTGCTGTATATATCGTATTCGTTTTGGGAATTATGTTTCTTGTTTTTAAATCATCGAACCAAAAAGTGGATTTGGTAACAACAGATTATTATGCGAAAGAGCTGAAGTACCAACAACAGATCGATGCTATGAAGAGCGTTCAACAGCTATCTGATACCGTGAAATATGCGATGAGTGAAGGTAAGCTTACTATTATTTTTCCAAAAGATTTTTCAGGAAAGAAAATTCGCGGTCAGGCGGTTTTGTATTGCCCGTCTGATGAAAACAAAGATATTACTCAAAATTTTTCGGTTGAAGATACCCCCATATCACTGCTTATTAATTCCGGCAGAAGGAGAGAGTATCATCTGCAACTCAGTTGGCAGGCAGATGGTAAAAGTTATTATTTTGAAAAGGAATTATTAATTAACTAAAGATCACCCCATGTTTGAATTAGTAATCACTGCGTTTATGTTAGGGCTGTTAGGTAGCTTCCATTGCGTGGGAATGTGTGGGCCAATAGTTTTGTCACTTCCATTAAAGGACAACGGTAATTGGGAAAAATTTTCAGGTGCGATATTTTATAACTCGGGGAGGATAATTACCTATGTCGCATTCGGTTTTATTTTTGGTATCATAGGCAGAAGCTTTGCGGTATTTGGATACCAGCAATGGCTATCAATATTCCTGGGCTTGCTGATATTATTTTTTATAATACTGCCTAAAAGATTGT
>CBIGQT010000099.1:0-8280 GCA_966191655.1 uncultured Ginsengibacter sp. | reverse complement strand
TCCATGCCCTGTTGTACACGGGTCTGTTGCAAAATGATCTCGCTGATCCATATTTTATACGGATCTTTTTCACCTTTCCATGGCATCTTCCTGGTGTTCGCTGAATGGTGCCATTTTAATAAAATCTGGGAAAAAAATTTCTTATTTTTCATTAAATATTAAATGTGTGCAATTTATGGTAAGTAATTGAGGCAAAACATGAATGCTAAATTATTACGAACGGATTCAAAATAAAGGATTTAAATTTGTACTAACCTGGTTAAACATTTTTTTATTTGGAATTTAAATCAATAACCCAATTTCAATGTAACAAAATGAGAAAAGCTGACATTATCAATCAAATTTCAGAAAAAACGGGAATTCCCAAAGTAGATGTTTTAGTGACTTTAGAAACCTTGTTCAAAGAGGTCAAAGAATCGCTTGCCCAGGGCGAAAATATATATATAAGAGGATTCGGTAGTTTTATTACAAAGAAAAGAGCGGCTAAAATCGGAAGAAATATCAAAAAAAATATTGCTGTTGAAATCCCCGAGCATTACATTCCTGCTTTTAAACCTGCAAAAGAATTTGTGCAGGATATAAAAGAGCGTAATCACACACGCAATTCGCAATAATTGTACCTTTGCCCGGGAACAAAAAATCTCCCTGATAATAAAAATTGATTAAAAGAATTATTCTGGCTGGTGCCGGGTTGGCATGTGTTTTTGTACTTTTCTTTTTTGGAAAAACAACAGTCACTAAGCCAGATATTCCACAACCGGTTCAATCTTCCCCGGTTTTTAACATTACCTTTTTTATTGCAAAAGCGAAGCAGCAATTATCTCCATCTCAACTTGTTTATGTATCAAATATTGAAAATAGTATTAGCCGCGGAGACGTAAAAAATCAATCTGAAAAACAATTTTCCCAGCTTGCCGGTTTTTGGAAAGATTCGGCACAAATTTTTCCGCCATATGCCTATTATTTGAGCGAAGCTGCTAAATTGGATAATTCGGAAAAAAACCTCACCTTTGCTGCCCGTTTGATTTTAGAGAACATGAGGAGGGAAGACAGCGTGGAATTAAAATCATGGGAAGCAGAGACCGCAGCGTCTTTATTTGAAAGGGCATTAAAGCTGAATCCTGATAATGATGATTTGAAAGTTGGATTGGGAAGTTGTTATATTTATGGACAGGGAATGATCGGTGATCCGCAGCAAACCATGAAAGGAATTCAACAGCTACTTGAAGTAGTTCGTAAAGATTCTAATAACATGCAGGCTCAAATGGTACTGGGAATTGGAGGAGTAATCTCCAGGCAATTTGATAAAGCAATTGAAAGGCTTAATAAAGTTGTTGCATTCGATCCAAAAAATCTTGAAGCGGTTTCCTGGCTCGCAGATGCGTATGCAGGAGAAGGCGATAAGCAAAATGCAATTAAGTGGTATGAGCAAAGTAAACGATTGGTGAATAACCCGGAATTTACAAAAGAGATTGATGAAAGAATTAAAGCATTAAATACAGAGCCTTAATAGTTGGCTTACAATATTGCAACATTAATGAATTAACGAATTTTTATTAATTCATTTTTTATTATAAATTATTTAAAAAATACTCAGTTATGCCTTGTGGTAAAAAAAGAAAGCGCCATAAAATCGCAACTCATAAGCGTAAAAAGCGTTTAAGAAAAAACCGTCATAAGAAGAAGTAAAACTGTACTTTTACTTTAACGGGCAGGGCATGCCCGGATTTTTTTGCCTGATACCCCCTTCTGTGTAGTTAAGAAATTAATTAAAAGATTTTGAGTTGAATAAGGAACTTATTATAAATGCTGCCCCGCAGGCAGTAGAAATAGCCTTACTTGAGGATAAAAAACTTGTTGAATTGCATAATGAAAATGCAAATGCAAGCTTTGCTGTCGGGGATTTGTATTTGGGTAAAGTAAAAAAATTAATTCCTGGGCTTAATGCAGCTTTTGTGGATGTTGGCTTTGAAAAAGATGCCTTTTTGCATTATACCGATCTTAGCCCTTATGTTCGTTCCATTCTTAAATTTACAAGAATAGCCATTAATGATAAGGCTGATCCTGGCTTTGATTTTCCTTCTTTTGCCGTGGAGCCTGAAATTATAAAAACAGGTAAAATTTCAGAAGTACTAAACGGTAAACCGCATATTCTCGTTCAGATATTAAAAGAACCAATAGCTGCTAAAGGTCCCCGCCTTAGTTGCGAATTATCTTTACCTGGTCGGTTTGTAGTGCTTACTCCTTTCAACGATATTATTGCAGTATCGCGAAAAATTCATTCTTCTGAAGAGAGAAAACGGCTTCAAAAAATAATAGAAGCATTTAAGCCTAAAAATTTTGGAGTAATCGTTCGCACTGCAGCAGAGGGAAAACATACTTCGGAATTGCATGAGGATTTAATATCTCTTATAAATACCTGGAAAAATATTCAGAAGAATTTAAGTGGCGCTGTAGCTCCTTGTAAAATTATGAGTGAAGAAGGAAAGACCAACAGCATCCTTCGCGATTTGCTCAATGAAGATTTTAATAAGATTGTTGTGAATGATAAAAATATTTTCAACGATACAAAGACCTACCTCCAAAGAATTGCGCCTGATAAAACCGAGATACTTTCTTTCCATAGCAATGGCTCACCTGTTTTTGATAGCTATGGAATAACCAGACAGGTAAAAGCTTCTTTCGGCAAAACGGTAAACCTGCCAAGCGGCGCTTATCTTATTATTGAACATACCGAAGCGCTTCATGTAATTGATGTAAACAGCGGTTACAAAAGCGTTAGTAATAACCAGGAACAAAACGCTTTTGAAACAAACCTTGAAGCTGCTGCAGAAATTGCAAGACAATTGAGACTTCGTGATATCGGTGGAATTATTGTTGTTGATTTCATTGATATGAAGCTGATGGAGAACAAGAAAAAACTTGCAGATCAAATGGAAGTATTTATGCGTGCAGACAGGGCAAAACATGCAGTACTTCCCATTAGTAAATTTGGCCTGATGCAAATAACCCGGCAACGCATGAAACCAGAGATGACCATCAACACTTCTGAGGTTTGCCCAAGTTGCGAGGGAACCGGTAAAATATCTTCAACGCTTATACTGGAAGATGAGATTGAAAAAAATCTTAGCTACCTGATCATGCAAAAACATACAGGACTTACGATAGAAGTTCATCCTATTTTAAATGCCTATTTGACAAAAGGATTCCCTTCGAAACGCCTGAAATGGCAATGGAAATACAAACAAAAAATTACCATAAAGTCTAATAGTAATTATCACTTAACCGAGTTTCATTTTTACGATAAAAGCGACGAAGAGATAAAGTTGTAATGAATTAAAAATTTTCTCTATAGTTTGCAATCTTCATAAATTTCTTCAAGAGATAATTTCACTCCAACAGTTTCTAAAAATATTTCTTCACCAGGTTTATTCCATTCTTTTAATTGCCAGAGACCCTCTTTGTTTATCGCGAAGTGTTCTATGTGGATCGATTCTGATTCAATAAGAATATAATCTGTTAACGATGGTATAGCACGATACAACATAAACTTTACGCCACGATCATAATTCCGTGTAGAAGGAGAAAGTATTTCCATTATTACAGTGGGCAGCGTGGCGGTATTTTGATCTTCCTCAAGTGTTTTTACTTCTCCGCAAAAAATAGAAATATCAGGATAGGTAAATAAAGTATTTTCCGGAATATTAATTCGCATATCACTGCCATATGGCCGGCAACCTTTTCTCTTCAAGGCTTTTGCAAGAGATACGATAACATTAATTGAAATTATATTATGCCTGTGCCCCGCTCCGGACATTGCAAATATGTCACCATTATAATATTCATGTTTTTCCAAAGCTTCATTTTCCATTTCAAGATATTCCTGTATGGTATAAAACTTCTTTTGATACGCATGAGATGGTTCTTCTACTTCCATATTTTAAAGTTACAAAATACAAAGTATAATTTTGCCTTATGAAGTTGTACATTAAAAACATGGTTTGCAGCCGTTGCAAGATGGTGGTTAAAGATCAGCTTATTAAGTTTGGTCTAAATCCTAAAAACGTGGATTTAGGAGAGGTTGAGATCGAAGAAGAAGTAACAGATCAGCAGAAAAATAAACTCAACACAATTTTACAATCCTTCGGGTTTGAATTAATCGATGATAAAAAAAGCCGGCTGATAGAGAAGATTAAAAATATCATTGTTGAGTTGGTTCATTATTCAGAAGACCGTCCAGCAACAAATTTTTCGGAATATATCAGTAAAGAACTTCATCATGATTATCATTACATGAGCAATCTTTTTTCGGAAGTGGAGGGCACTACAATTGAAAAATATTTTATTGCACAGAGGATCGAAAAGGTAAAAGAATTACTCAAATACGATGAACTTTCACTTTCACAAATTGCTGACAAGTTAGGATACAGCAGCGTTGCTTATTTATCTAATCAGTTCAAGAAGCAAACGGGACTTACCCCATCTTTCTACAAATCCCAAAAACAAAACAACCGCCGTAATATTGAGGAACTGTAAATATTACAAATCAATTCGACAATTCTGTAACGGCCTTCACTTATCACTATTTTACTTTTGTGTCTTAAATTCTATTAACCATGAAACGTTATTATGATATTAAAGGAATGACTTGTCGTGGCTGCGCAGAGATTGTGTACGACTCTCTATTAAAAGTTCCCGGAGTGAAAACAGTGGAGGTTGATTTACCCAATAAACAGGCAAGTGTCGAAATGGAATGCGAGATCCCAATAAACACATTTCGATTGGCACTACAGGACTCCATATATGAGATTTCGGAGTCCGGAGCTTTTTCTACTCTTAAACATATTGCATTGTCTTCGGATGAACTTTCAGCAAAGAATAAAGAAATTGTGTCTGGTTATGTATTCGCCGTGGGGCGTCTTGAACATGAAAAGCTTCATAAGTATCTTCGCCCCGATTTTAAATTCAACGGGGTAGTTAACTTTTATTCAGCGAGAGATTATATTGAAATGATAAAAGATCACGCTAAATCACCTGTGGCAGATATTCTGATTAAGAATGACATTAAAGCAATTTTTGTTGATGAAAATGAATGTTGTGTCATATATGATTCGGTAACTTGTTTTCCTGAACACACGGTCCCCTTTGTTGAGCGGATTAAAATAGAAGACAGCAAAATTGTATCGACTGACGTAAAGTTCAACCGTAATCGCATGAAACAACTTATGCAGAAAATGAGTAGCGTAAAAAGCTCTGTTTAATTTCGGTAAATCTTACAAATCAATTCCATAATTACATAACACGTATACTTTTAACCTTTGCTAACTTGTGTATCCAATAGAACACGATGACACATGTATATAAAATAACAGGAATGAGTTGTACCGGCTGCCAGGCAAAAGTTCAACAACTATTATCGCAAGTAAATGGAGTAGAAAAAGTGGGGATTGATTTAGCAGAGGGCAAAGCCGTTATTGATATGAAGGAACATGTCCCGACCGAACTGTTAAAGTCAGCATTAAAAGATTATCCAAAATATCAACTGAGTGAAAAAAACAATTCTCATAACGGTCACGCTCACACGCATACAGCGGTAAAACCTTATTCAGCGAATCATTCTTATAAAAATGATAAGGGGATGTATTATTGCCCAATGCATTGCGAGGGGATTAAAACTTATAATAAGCCTGGAGGTTGTCCCGTGTGCGGAATGAATTTAGAAAAAGTGTACGAACCTGTTGTGATAAAGAAACAGTACACATGTCCAATGCATCCTGAAATTATCAGGGATGCTCCCGGTTCCTGCCCTATTTGCGGAATGGATTTAGTGCCGATGGAGCCGGTAGAAGACGATGAAAACAAAACATATAAAGAGCTTTTAAAAAAGTTTAAAATCGCCCTTCTGTTTACAATTCCGATTTTAATAATTACAATGAGCGATATGCTTACAGGCAATCCGCTTATGAAAATTATGAGCCAGTCAACATGGAATTGGGTACAACTTGCTTTATCAGTTCCTGTTATATTTTATGCAGGTTGGATGTTCTTTCAACGGGCATGGCGGTCTGTTATTACATGGAATCTGAACATGTTTACACTGATAGGAATTGGCACAGGTGTAGCTTTTTTATTCAGTGTAACAGCCATGTTATTCCCTGGTATTTTTCCAATGCAGTTCAGAACAATGAGCGGAACGGTGTTTGTTTATTTTGAAGCCGCCACAGTAATCATTACATTAGTTTTATTAGGTCAGTTGCTGGAAGCAAAGGCGCACAGCCGCACAAGTGATGCCATAAAAGAATTATTGAAACTTGTTCCTTCGGAAGCAACATTAGTAATAAACGGTAAAGAAAAAACTATCTCAATCGATGATATTAATAAGGGAGACCGGTTACGTGTAAAGCCGGGAGAAAAAATTGCTGTGGATGGAAAAATAATAAACGGCGAAAGCAGTATTGATGAATCAATGATAACGGGCGAACCGATTCCTGCAGATAAAAAGACCGGCGATAAAGTAACTGCGGGAACTATAAACACCAACCGGTCTTTTATTATGGAAGCTGAAAAGATTGGCGCCGACACATTGCTGTCGCACATTATACAAATGGTGAATGATGCAAGCCGATCCAAAGCGCCAATTCAAAAAATAACAGATAAGATTGCTAAATATTTTGTACCTGTTGTAGTAATAATTTCTGTTCTCACTTTTATTGCATGGGTTATGTTTGGCCCCGAGCCACGGTATGTTTATGCATTTGTAAATGCTATTGCAGTATTGATTATTGCCTGTCCCTGCGCTTTGGGTTTAGCAACGCCAATGTCTGTAATGGTGGGTGTTGGTAAAGGCGCACAAAATGGTGTATTGATTAAAAATGCAGAAGCGCTTGAAAAGATGAACAAAACGGATACGCTTATTGTTGATAAAACAGGAACGCTTACTGAAGGAAAACCATCGGTAGAAAAAGTGGTTGTTAACGGAGTTAATGAAGATGATGTTTTGCAAAAAATTGCTTCGCTTAATAAATATAGCGAACACCCTTTGGCTGCGGCTGTTGTAAAATATGCTAAGGAGAAAAAAGTTTCTTTCAGTGATGTAAATGATTTTTCTGCAGTAGCAGGCAAAGGTGTTACAGGTACTGTTGATGAAAAGAAAATAGCATTGGGCAATAAAAAATTAATGGAAGAAATTGGTGCGACAATTCCTGCAAAGTTTGAAGAGCAAGTAACTAACGAACAACAATCCGGGAAAACTGTTTCTTATATTTCAATGGATGGTGAAGTTATTGGTTACATAACCATCACCGATAAAATAAAAGACACAAGCAGGCAGGCGATTAAACAATTACTTAATGATGGTATGCAGGTTATCATGCTTACCGGCGACAATGCAGGCACCGCGAAAGCAGTTGCTGATGAGTTAAACTTGACGGGCTTTAAAGCAGAGGTTCTTCCGCAGGATAAATTAGAAGAAATAAAAAAATTGCAAACTGAAGGGAAACAAGTAGCGATGGCTGGCGATGGCATTAATGATTCGCCTGCTTTGGCGCAGGCAGATGTTGGCATTGCAATGGGTACGGGCACAGATGTAGCCATAGAAAGCGCAGAGATAACTTTGGTAAAAGGAGATTTGCATGGAATTGTGAAAGCAAGAAAATTAAGTGAAGGCGTTATGAAAAACATTCATCAGAATTTATGGTTTGCTTTCATGTATAATACACTTGGAATTCCTGTTGCGGCGGGAATTTTGTACCCTTTCTTTGGAATCTTGTTATCACCAATGATAGCGGCAGTAGCTATGAGTTTTAGTTCTGTATCTGTTATTGCAAATTCTTTGAGGTTACGGAATTTAAAATTATAATTAATACCATAGTGTCCTGAAATGATAATAAAATAAATTTCCGCAAAGCCACACGATTCGTTTTTGAAATTTGCTTTGTGATCTTTGTATCTCTGTGAGAAATAATATAAACCTATTACCTGCTTATTAATTTAATCCTAAGCCATTCCCATAACCACCTATTGATGGCATAAATAAAGAAGAAACAATTTTTGCTCCGATATAAAATCCTACGCATATAACTAGCGGTGACAGATACCAGCTCAATGCATCATTAGTTCCTGAAGCGTTAAAGGATTGTTGTACGATATTAAACAACATCAATAAGAGGTACAATAATATAATGCCCGAAATCAAACCCTGGTGTATAAGAGATTCAGGATCCATAAAGCTCACGCTGTCTTTATTAAACATCATAAATATTGCGATAGTTAAAAGAACTA
>CBIGQT010000098.1:0-8302 GCA_966191655.1 uncultured Ginsengibacter sp. | reverse complement strand
CTTGCTTCCGATTTTATATCAACATTTTTTTTTTTTAATACTTCCTGGTAATCCCACGCTGATTTATAATTTATAATACCAAGGTCTTCAAAAATTATATGCTGTTTATTCAAATCAAAATATTTTATTTGTAAAGATACAAAGGATTGTAAGCTGCTTATCGGGAAGTAAACTACATAAATTAATTTAACAGGCTAAAAACAACGGCAGCCAAAAGTCCACCGGCTAATGGCCCTAAAACCGGCACCAGGGCATATTTCCAATTGCTAGGGCCTTTATATGATATGGGTAATAACTGATGCATAATTCTTGGCCCCAAATCACGAACCGGGTTAATTGCATAACCTGTCGGCCCCCCAAAGCTCAATCCAATGCCAAGAACTAATAAGGCAACGGGTAAAGCATCTAACGAGCCAAGGCTATTCGAAGGAGCAACAATAAATAATATGCTTAACACAAAAACAAATGTTGCCAAAAATTCTGTAAGAAAATTATACCCGGAATTTTTTATTGCAGGGCTTGTAGCGAAAGTTGCTAAAATACTGTCCGCATTTTCAGTGGCCTTGTAATGTTGCAAATACGAAAACCATACGATTACACTTCCGGTCATTGCACCAAGTAATTGCCCTGCCAGGTACTGAGGTACTACATTCCAGCTTATTTTTTTTAACCAGGCAAGTGCAATGGTCACAGCGGGATTTAAATGAGCTCCACTGTATTTCGCGGAAACAAATACACCCACGAAAACAGCGATTGCCCATCCGAAGGCAATGACAATCCATCCACTATTATTTCCTTTCGTTTTATTTAAAACCACATTGGCCACTACTCCGTTCCCAAACGCAATTAATATGGCAGTTCCCAAAAATTCACTTAAAAAAATTGACATTTAAAATCATTGATAATTAATAAATAATAAGTAGTTACCTGTTTCCATTTAATCAGCCCAAGCCTGTGCAGCTTTTATAGCTTTTTTCCATTGATGAATTATTTTTTGCCTGTCATCTTCTTTCATTTGTGGCTCAAAGTTTTTTTCTGCATCCCAATAATTTTCTATTTCACTTGTATCTTTCCAAAAACCAATGGCAAGCCCGGCAAGATACGCAGCTCCCAGAGCAGTAGTCTCTGTTATCTTTGGGCGGATTACTTTACAATCCATCATATCACTTTGGTATTGCATTAATAAATCGTTGGCTGTTGCACCACCATCTACACGCAATTCTTTTATCGGCAAAGAAGCATCTGCATTCATTGCATGCAATACATCCATGGTTTGTAAGGCAATGCTCTCTATAGATGCTCTTGCAATGTGTGCATCTGTAGTTCCCCGTGTAATACCAAGTATCGTGCCTCTTGCAAACTGGTTCCAGTAAGGCGCTCCAAGCCCGGCAAATGCCGGAACAAAATAAACTCCGCCGTTATCGTTTACAGAAGTAGCTAATTTCTCAACATCGGATGAACTTTTAATTATTCCCAATCCATCTCTTAACCATTGTACCACAGCCCCACCAATAAAAACACCGCCTTCTAAAGCATAGGTGGTTCTATCGCTAATTTTCCATGCAATAGTTGTGAGCAAATTATTTTTACTTAACACAGGTTTATCTCCTGTATTCATCAGCATAAAACAACCGGTGCCGTAAGTGTTTTTTACCATGCCGGGCTTAATGCACATTTGCCCGAAAAGGGCAGCTTGTTGGTCGCCGGCTATTCCGCAAATGGGCAAAGGAACAGCTGTTAAAATTTCTTCCGTATAACCATACACTTCGCTGCTTGATTTTACCTGCGGTAAAATCGATGCGGGAATATTAAAAAGTTTCAATAAATCTTCATCCCATTGTAATGTATGAATATTGAACAGCATTGTTCTTGAAGCGTTGGTCACATCTGTCGTGTGTACTTTACCGTTAGTAAGCTTAAATAACAGCCACGAGTCAATAGTACCAAAACACAAATCGCCTTTTTCAGCACTTTGCCTCGCGCCTTCTACTGTATCCAATATCCATTTTAATTTAGTGGCAGAAAAATATGCATCAATAACCAACCCCGTTTTTTGCTGAATATTTTCAGCATGTCCCATTTTTTTTAATTCATTACAATAATCTGACGTTCGTCTGTCTTGCCATACGATTGCGTTATAGACCGGCTGATGCGTATGCCTGTTCCATACCAACGTTGTTTCTCTTTGATTGGTAATTCCAATACCTGCAATATCCTGGAAAATTAGTCCTGCTTTTAGAATTACTTCTGTGGCGACACCTGATTGCGTGTACCAGATTTCATTTCCATCGTGTTCTACCCAACCTGGTTTTGGAAAAATTTGCGTGAACTCTTTTTGTGCTACTGCTTTTACTGCACCTCTCTTATCAAAAATTATAGCACGTGAACTGGTAGTTCCCTGGTCGAACGATAAAATATATTTAGACATGCAATCGTAATTTGAAATAAACAAATCTCAATTTATCAAAATAAAAATAGACAATTAAAATTTAGAATTTGTAGTTTAAAATATCAATTGTCAAGGACATAATTCGCAGCAACTTCTTTAAACATTTTTATTTGTTCTTTTATCCAACTTTCATCTTTATGCATTTCCTCCGCCATCACTTCCGCTACTAAAGGAGATATGCGAATACTTTCTCTTGCATCAAGCAATAAAGCCCTTGTTCGCCTGCTTAACACATCTTCCGCTGTTCTTGCCATTTCTTCTTTTATTGCCCAGATTATTTGTGCTTTTATAATTTGCAATTTCTCGCTTATCCGTTCATTTCCATTTTCTTTACCTATTTTTTTTATAAAACTTTCGTCGCTTCCATAATAATACAATGGATCTGTTTGTTTGGACTGAATAAGATATCCATGAATTTGTAAAGAAGCTGTTGCTGATGGGCTATGGTTCCATTGTAATTCCTTTTCAACTTTATCAATCATATCTTCTCCCATCTTTCGATAGGTCGTCCATTTGCCTCCGATAATAGAAAATAGTCCGGAGGCCGATATCATTATTTTGTGACTACGTGAAATTTCCTTTGTGTTACTACCGCCGTCTTCAGGAGCGGCTAAAGGCCGTAACCCTGCAAAAACGCTCAACACATCTTTTCGTGTAGGCGCTTCTGTAAGATATAAGCCGGCAGTTTGAAGTATAAAGCGGATTTCTGTTTCAAGCGCTACCGGTTCCAGTGAAATATTTTTTACAGGAGTGTCTGTTGTTCCTATTAAAAGTTTATTGTGCCAGGGCACAATAAATAAAACCCTGCCATCACTTGTTTCAGGAATCATTAATGCATTGTCACCCGGAAAAAATTTCTTATCGAGTACCAAATGAATACCCTGGCTTGCGGCGATATTTTTCTTTATACCCGGTGCGTCCATCTGCAAAATATCATCAACGAAAACGCCTGTAGCATTAATTACAACCTTTGCCTTAATAGCATATTGTTCATTACTTTCTATATCTAAAACTATTACGCCACAAACTTTCCCTTTATCTTTAATCAAATCAATCACCTTTACGTAATTGATGGCATAGCCACCATTATCAAAAATTGTCCGTGCCAGATTAATAGCAAGCCTTGCATCATCAAATTGTCCATCATGATACAAAACTCCTCCAAATAAATTTTTAGAAATAACACCCGGCAACTTTTTTAATACCTCTTTGCGTGAAATAAAAACAGACGAGCCAAGGCTTAAACGCCCGGATATCCAATCATACAATTTCAATCCCATCGTATATTTTAACCTGCTCCACCAATTATAGACCGGAATTATAAATGTTTGATTTTTTACAAGATGAGGTGCATTTTTAGTAAGTAAACCTCTTTCCACGGTTGCTTCTCTTACAAGACTGATATTTCCCTGCGCAAGATACCGCACCCCGCCGTGAACAAGTTTAGTGCTTTTTGAAGAAGTAGATTTTGCAAAATCCGATTGTTCAACTAACAGTGTGGCATAGCCGCGACTACAAGATTCTACGCCGATACCCAACCCCGATGCCCCGCCACCAATTATGACAACGTCCCAAATATCTGTGTTTCTTATTTTTGCCAGTGCTTCTTCCCGGTTCATGTTTAATTAATATTCCTACCTAAAAAGATGATGTAATTTATAACAATGAAAATAAATTGAACAAGCCCGTTTATTCTTCCTGGTAAACACGAACATAGTCAACCAACATTGCCGCCGGAAAAGCACTTTCATCAACTCCACGTTGTCCGCCCCAGTTTCCGCCAACAGCAACATTTAATATCAAATGAAATCTTTTATTAAAAGGCCATTCTTTGTATCCTTTACCTGAATTGGAATAACTAAAAACGATGGAATCATCTAACAGAAAATTAATTTCTTTTTGATTCCATTCGATTGCATACAAATGAAAGGAAGTATATGGATCAATTATTTTTATTCCTTTTGTTTTTTGTGTTCCAATAACATGATTGAACTTTTCTGTATGAATACTGCAAAAAATTGAATCAGGTTTAAAGCCTACATTTTCCATAATATCAATTTCACCGCTTTTTGGCCATCCATCATATTCCCAGTCTGTTGGTAACATCCAGATAGCAGGCCACAACCCATGCCCGGCCGGCAGTTTAGCCCTCACTTCAATTTTTCCATTTAACCAGTCACCTTTATTTTTTGTAACAAGCCTCGCAGATGTATATTCATTTTTTTCTTTTTGGGTCTTTACTGCTTTTATGTATAACTCACCGTCATGCACGTACGTGTTTGCAGTATCGGCCTTTGTATAATATTGCAATTCATTATTGCCCCAGCCTTTGCCTCCAATATCATAACTCCATTTTGAAGAATCAGGCAAACCATTATAATTAAATTCGTCAGACCAAATTAATTTCCAGCCTGCTGAAACTTGAGTTGACGTTTGCGAAAATGTTTTATTTAGCCAGATAGAAAAAATGAATATGAATACTGAAATAAATTTCATGTCTATTTTTTATCTTTTTGAAGGTAAGGCTCAATTGCTTTTTGCCAGATATGATATCCCTTTGCATTCATGTGAAGATTATCGTCTAAAAAAATATCAGGCATTGGATTGCCGCTTTCATCCAGCATTTTATGATAAACATCAATAAAAACCGTTTTCTTTTTTGAGTGTAAAAACTGTTTAATAAATGTATTCGCAGTAAGCATTTCAGGCATTAACTTTTGTCTTGATGGGCTGGGTTTAATGGAGACGTAAATAATGGGAACTTCCGGCATAGAAGAACGAATAATATTGAAAAGCTTTTTGAATCTTGACAAAACAATTTCCGGTGTAATGCTGTCAGAATAAGCAAGGTCGTTTTCACCGGAATAAATTACAATTTGCCTGGGATGATAAGGAATAATAATATCATTTGCGTAACGTATGGCATCTGTGAGCTCTGAGCCTCCAAAGCCCCGATTGATAACGGTTTCATCAGGAAAATAATCCTGCACATCTTCCCATTTACGTATAGATGAACTACCAACAAAAAGAATTGCATTTTTTGGAGGAAAATGAATGCTATCTGATTTTTTGAAGTTTTGTATTTCGTCGTAAAAAGGAGGTTGTTGCTGCCCGTTTGTTTTTGTATGTGATAACAAAAGAAATAAAAAACCGATTGAGATTTTTAATATTTTATTCATTGCAAAAAATTATTTTTTAGTTGAATAAGGGGTAATTATAAAAATATTTTTTCAAAAACTTTTCCGGTTTATAAAAGTCATTAATATTTTGAGGATGAAACTAACTAAAATTTTATTCCATTTGCTTTTAATTATTCTTCTGAATTTTTAATTTAGGAAAATGAATATCGAACCGGAAAAACTCAACATGTCAGCCACACGGCTGGAAGCACTTGGAGACGGTATTTTCAGCGTTGCGATGACCATCCTGGTTATCGAACTTAAGATTCCATCAGTGCATGGAAATTCTTTAAGATCTTTGCTTCATGGCTTATACGAAACAAGGCAGGAATTATTTTGCTATTTTATAAGCTTTATCGTTTTGGGTATTATGTGGTTTGGCCACCGGATGGTTTTTGAATATATTTCCAGGACAAACCGCTACTTTATATTTCTGGGAGTATTATTTTATATGGTTGTATGCTTAGTTCCCTTCAGTACAAGATTCCTTGCTGCAAACACATTACAATGGTATGCTATTCTTATGTATGGATTAAACCTCAGTTGCTGCAATCTCACTTTATATGCGCAATGGAAATATGGAATACATCGCCCTTCGTTGCATGCGAGGGCATTACCTAACGAAGTAAAAAGAGAAGCAAATATTTTATTCTTAATTTCTCCAATATTATATGGTATTGCAATTGCGATTTCTTTTTATTTTCCATGGATAAGCATAATAATTTATTTTATTACGCCGGTCTTATACCTCTTACCCAATAAACTTGATAAATATCTTCCCTAATTTTTTATACAGATTTGACAACTTTTAAAGAAGTTGTCAAATCTGCAACGCCCCATTCATATTTCTAACGGCATCAGCGCTTTTATTAAACGCAGCCTTTTCTTCATCATTTAATTTGAAATCAATAATTTTTTCCCATCCATCTTTTCCTATTACAACAGGTACTCCGATGCAGATATCTTTTTGAGCATATTCACCATCGAGCATTACACAACAAGGAATTAATTTTTTCTCATCCCGGATAATTGATTCAACCAACGTTGCACCTGCTGCGCCGGGAGCATACCATGCACTTGTTCCCAATAAACCTGTAAGTGTTGCTCCGCCAACCATTGTATCTGCAGCTACTTTTTTGAGCGTTGCTTCATCAAGAATATTGGAAACGGGCGTCCCGTTGTAAGTTGCTAATCTCGTTAATGGAATCATTGTTGTATCGCCATGTCCGCCAATTACAACAGCCTGCAGATCCTGCATAGAACAGCCCATTGCGGTTGATAAATAATATTTAAAGCGGCTGCTGTCCAGGATTCCACCCATACCAATAATACGGTTCTTGGGAAGGCCGCTTGATTTCAATGCGAGGTAAGTCATTGTATCCATTGGATTGCTTATTACAATAATAATGGCATCCGGCGATTGTTCTAAAATATTTTGAGTAACACCTTTTACAATTCCTGCATTGATACCAATAAGTTCTTCGCGTGTCATGCCGGGCTTACGTGGAATACCCGATGTTATAATAACTACTTTACTTCCGGCAGTTTTCTTATAATCATTGGTGCTGCCAATAATTTTGGTATCGCTGCCAAGCAGGGCTGCACTTTGCATGAAATCTATAGACTTCCCTTCTGATATTCCTTCTTTAATATCAAGCAATACTAATTCTTCGCAAAGTTCTTTCCTTGCAATGTTATCAGCACAAGTTGCGCCAACGGCACCTGCACCTACGACGGTTACTTTCATTTTATCTTATTTATTTTAGAAAATTGTTTTCCGGCCAAAGGTAATTGAATAATGTTTTTATAAAAAAGCAAAAAGGACTATAAGAATATAATTTTTTACAGCTTCTTTAACTACATCGGTCTATTCTTTATTCTAATTTAATAGTCTATTTCCAAATGCTTTCATGAAGAAACTATCATTTTTATTTATTATTTCGTCTTTGTTTTTCTGCATAAAAACTTCAGCGGAAATCAGGCTGATTGCTTTAACTGATGAAGGTAATCCGACCGTTACTCTTCAATGGAATATGGTAAATTATCCCGGAACTACTGCCTACATTTTGTTTAAAAGCGTTGATGGTGTTATATGGCAAACGGCAGCAGCCAATCCGGTTTTCAGGAACTATACCGCTTCAACTATATTAGCGTACCGCGATAATTTTTCTGACGAACAACAATTATATTATCGCGTAAAAGTGTATGATACCAATGAAAACATTGTTGAAATTTCCAATACAGCCAAAGTTAAAAATCCAAAAAATATTCAATATTCTGAAAGGTCATCTAACGAAAAAATTATTACAACAGAGAAACCTGTAACAGGCAAAAGTGGTATCTGGCAGATTGTTCCTAATCCCGTACATGACATGCTCAACCTCATTTACAGGCGAAATGAAATAATAAAAGGCGTTATTAATGTTGTAATACAGGACGCCACCGGAAAAGCTGTTATTCGTTTCAGGGCTGCCTCCAATAATAAGCAATTACACGTTCCCGTTAGTAACCTTCACGCAGGAATTTATTTTATTAAAATTAATGTTATCAGCGAGGTTCAGATGAATGATAAATTTGTAAAACAATAGATTACCAAAATATACGTCTACAGTTCTGCTGATATCAAATAAGTATCGACAATCCCTTCAAAATTCTTTTTAAAATTTCCTTTTAT
>CBIGQT010000097.1:0-8312 GCA_966191655.1 uncultured Ginsengibacter sp. | reverse complement strand
TTTTCCCTTTTATACCAACTTTATCTCTTAATTCTTCCTGTGCTTTCACTTGTATTTTTATTGCTGCATGTGCCATTTCAATTGCCTTAACCAAATCTTCTTCCTGGCACTCTTTTCCTTCGCCTTCCACCATCATAATATTGCGATCAGTAGCAGCAATGATAAACTCCATATCAGCCTCAGCAAGTTGCGAACGACTTGGATTAACAATCAGTTCTCCATTTACTTTACCAATACGAACCTCAGAAATGATTTCCTGTATAGGAATATCAGAAACAGCCAAAGCAGCGGAAGCAGCCAGACACGCCATAGCATCGGGCATCACTTCAGGATCGCTCGAAATAAGGGATACTAATACCTGCACATCACATAAATAATCCTCAGGAAATAATGGTCTCAAAGCACGGTCAATTAACCTCGATGTCAATACTTCATAATCATTTAACCTCGCCTCTCTTTTAAAAAATGAGCCTGGTATACGGCCCGCTGATGCGAATTTTTCCTGGTAATCTACTGTTAACGGAAAGAAAGATTGTCCTTCTTTTGGCTCTTTGTTAGCTACAACGGTAGCCAATATAACGCAGTCGCCTAAACGCACTGTTACTGCGCCATCAGCCTGGCGTGCCAATTTACCGGTTTCAATAGTGACCATGCGGCCTTCCCCTATATCGAAAGTAACTGAAATGGGATTTGGTGTCATATAATTTCTTCGTATTATTTGTAAAAAAGTAATCCCAACCGTTAAATTCAGTTGGGAAAAGCTTACACTATCATTAAAATGTATTTATTATTTGCGAAGTCCTAACTTTTCAATCAAGGCACGGTAACCGGTAAGATTATGTTTACTAAGATAAGTTAACAGACTTTTTCTTTTTCCAACCATTTGCATCAATCCACGTTGGGTACTAAAATCTTTTTTATTTGATTTAAGATGATCGGAGATATGATTAATTTTTTCCGTAAGTAAAGCAACCTGGGCCTCGACAGAGCCTGTATTAGCAGCACTTCCCCCAAACTCAGCGAACGTTTTCGCCTTTTTTTCAGATGTTAAATAAGACATTTTGTATTAAATAAATTTATAAATGGCAGCAAAGGTAATAATTAAATTCTAATTTCAAGCAGCAGATTGTTATTGTATTGAAAAAACAATTGACTTTTCTTCAAGAGGCTTCCTTAGCGCAGACTTTTGATATTCAATGCATATAATGCTATAAAGATGAGTCCAAAAAACCCCGAGAAGAAAGAAATTCCAATAGACATAACATTTATCCCATATAAATAAAATGGTACTAATATTCCAATCAGGGTGCCTGAAATGTATAAATAAAATCCACTTCTTTTAAATCTCCACATTAATATAGCTCCTAATAAAGTGATTATAGCTGATATGATTGTTCCAATAGCGCTTTTCCTGATATTATCTGCGCTAACTACTTTAGAAAACGAGAGCATCATTTTTTCACCAAACAAAGCTCTCTTTTTATTCGCGGCATTTGCCACTACGGTCGAATCATTTTTGTTTAAATTTTTCATTGAAGAAATCATCTGAGCTGTTTTATCAGCCGTTGTATAAGCCCATATATTACTAACAATTAACCAGGAACTTCCAATGAAAGTAAGAATACAAAGAACCATAAGAAGTGTAGGCCTGGCATGTTCTTCTTCGTCAAAACCGTTTAAACCCGATTCCATATTAAGTTAGTTTAATTGTTGGAGCAAAATACACTTTATAACCTGATTCGCATTATAAGAAAAAATAATTATCGCCTAATGCCAATATTTTTCAACATCATCCGCTGGTTTCCAGTCAGACCGGGGTTCATAATAATTCCATAAAAGAGCGGAAACTTTGCGGGCTAATTGCCATGCTTCATTATCGGGCTCCCATCTTTGATCAATATTGTTTTTTGTGGCAACATAAAAAACATAATCGCCATGCGGAGCATTCGCCAAAACTGCTTCCGAACGCGATGCATCTACCATTCCTTGTTTTGAAGCAGCCTGAACATAAGGTGGAATCTGAAATAATGCATAATCATCCCAGTAAACATGTGTGAGTATGCGATACATTCGTTCACTTGCAGCAGGTGTAACCGCTTTACCTTCGCGAATCATTACAAGTAAATCAGCCATTTCTCTTGGTGTTGTTTGACCCCAGCCATATTCATCGTAATTCTTCTTACGGTCAGGCGTACGCGAATTTAATCGTGTATATTGAAAGCCATGCTCAGCAAGCCATTCATTGATAGTTATTCCGCCCCCGGCTAATTTTTCGCACCAGATTGCCGCTGTATTATCACTATGAGTAATCATAAGGGTAATAACATTACTTAAATCTGTTTTGGAGCTATCCTTAAAATACTGCATCAGGCCTGAGCCGCCATGAGCCATCGAATCGCGATACAACATTGGCTGATGATACGTAAACGCTCCTTCCTGTATTTTATTAAAAATACCAATAAGGATAGGGAGTTTAACGATGCTGGCTGTTGGGAAAATTGTGTCGGCATTTATAGCAGCTTCCTTACCTGTTTTTAAATTGCGAACATAAATTCCTGCCGTTCCATGAAACGAATCTACCAATATCCTGAGTTCATTTTCAAGTTTCTTCTCCGTATGATATTGCGAAAACGTCTCATGTTGCAGGCACACTACCAGTAAAATTGAAAGAAAAAAAACCTTATTCATGAATAGCTTTTGAGGCAGAAAATTTAAATTGAACAGAACAAATATAAAATTTACGGAGCACTAAAATACGTATTTGCAGAATTAATTGAAATAGCACAACTTTACTTTCATAAGATGTAAAAACATTTCAATTCTTCAATTATAAATTTTTTCAATACCGGCATCATGTTATTGATATACCTGCCAAAAACTTCATCCAGAATTGAATATATTTTTGATGCAATCTTTTTAAACGAATTGGGAATAAATTATAATACAACTACTAATATTGAAATTTTTAAAAATTATTCAGAAGAAAAAATTAATTACTCAGCCAACCGGATTGAAAATGAATTTTTCGTAAAGGCATCTTCACTTTTGTCTGAAAATTTTATACGAAATATTAATATTGAAATAAAAGAAAAAAATCAAATAAAAGTTTTATTCCCTAACAATGAATTTTGTGATATTGGCTTTGATATATTTTCCTCCGTGTTTTATATGCTCAGCCGTTATGAGGAATATTTACCGTTTACACCCGACGAATATGGAAGATATAAAGCATCCGACAGTTTAGCTTATAAAAATAATTTTTTAGAAATTCCGGTTGTTGATAAGTGGATACAGCAATTCAAAAATATCTTGCAAAAGAAATTTCCGGCTCTCGAATTAAAATCTTCAACGTTTACATCAATTGTAACTTATGACATTGATGTTGCTTACAAATTTAAGGGCAGAGATTTTAAAAGAAATGCAGGAAGCATAATTAAAGATTTTTTTAAAGCGGATTTCAAAAATATTCAGAGCAGGATTCAAACACTCTATAAAAAATGCAAAGATCCATGGGATACTTATGACTACTTATCCAAAACAATAATTGAAAATCATTTGCAATCCATTTTCTTTTTTTTGTTAGGTGATAATTCAATTAACGACAGAAATCTTAGCTATGAAAATCCTGTCATGAAAAACTTAATCGCCAAAATAAAAAACGTTAGTGAAATTGGCATTCATCCTTCATTTAAATCATCTTTCCTTAATGAAAAAATTTTAATAGAAAAACAAAGACTTGAAAAAATTGCGGATAAAAAAATTATCAAAAGCCGTCAACACTTTTTAAAGTTTACACTGCCCAATACTTACAATGCATTGATTGAAGCAGGAATTACAGAAGAATATTCAATGGGATTTCCATACACTCCGGGCTTTAGAGCGGGCACATCAAAGCCATTTTATTTTTACGATTTGAAAAACGAAAAAGCTACGAGGCTTAAAATATTTCCTATAACTTTTATGGAAGGCAATTACACAAAAAAAGAATATCCTGATGATCAAAAAATTTTAGGAAGTATTTTTAATTTGATAAATGAGGTTAAAACTGTAAATGGGACTTTTATATGCATCTGGCATAATCATACCGTTAGCGACACGAAGGAATACAGAGAATGGCGAATTATTCATGATCAGATGATTCAAAAAATTCTTACTTCAGTTGGTTCATAAAGTTGATTAAAATTTTTTCTTCACTTTCCCAGTTAAGTTCCTCTGAAGCTTGTACTGTATTATGTTTCCACAAATTGTATATTTCAGCATTTTTTGCAATGGCTAAAATTTTACCGGCTATTTGAGCAGGTTCAAAACTATCTATGTAATCTCCAATGTGGTATTTGTCAATTAACAATTTTATCTCAGTTGCTTTTGATGATAAAACCGGGATACCTGCATTAATATAATCAAAAAATTTATTGGGCAACGCAAAGCGGTGGTGATCTGTAACATCAATTTTTTCAAAGATCAATCCCAGAAAACATTGTCTTGTATATTCCATCATTTGATGGTAAGGAAGTACATCAATAAAAGTAATTCTATCAGACAAATTCAACTCATTAGCCATCTGTTTCAGTTTATCCAAAATAGTTCCGCTGCCAATAAAATATAAATTAAAATCATCAGGTAAAAATTGCATTGTTAGTATAGCTTCTTCAGCTCCCCTGTTCTCATTTAAACCCATGCCTTGCATAATCAATATTTTTTTTCCGTGGAGCAAAACTGCTTTTTCAGAGGATGGGTTATTAACAATTTTAGAAGGCACATTTCTGACAACCGTAACAGGAACTTTATATTCGTTTTCATAAACAATTTTAATGGAATCACTTACTGTAATCACATTTTTCAATCGTGGAAATAAAAAATTTTCAAGCTTCTTCCATACTTTTCTTGGCATTTTTTTATAAACACTTAACGTAAAATATTCATGACTGTCATAAACAAGCTTACTATTTTTCAAACGCGAAATTATAAAATTAGGAAGCAAGGTATCCAGGTCATTTGCCCATAAAACATCTGAATTTTTAAAAAGTAAATAAAAAAATAACTGGGTATTAAAAACAAAATACATCAATGGTCCACCCCTGAAAAGGTTGGGGAAACGGACTACTTTATAAGTAAGCTCGTTTAAAACAAAAGTTCTTTCACTTTTTCTGCCAAGTAATAATACATCATAACCCATTTTGCACAGCGTATTGCATTCCTTTTGTACACGTTGATCGGTAACAATGTCGCTTATAACCGAAACAATGATTTTTTTATTCAAACAAACAATTTTTAATTTTCAAAAGTTGAACAATTATAAGCAGTTTTGCGTATTAATCTATTATAAGCGATCAAATAAATTTATTTATTCCATTTTATCCTTTGACAGATAAACATCTTCATATAGTCTGCCTCGATGTTCCCTACCCTGCTGATTATGGCGGCGTGTTTGATCTTTTTTATAAAATAAAATCATTGAATGATCTCGGCATCAATATTCATCTCCATTGCTTCGAGTATGGCAGGGGACAACAGAAAGAATTAAATAAATATTGTACGTCTGTTACATATTATGAAAGAAAAAGCTTTTCTAAAAGTTTCTCATTTCGTTTGCCCTTTATAGTTAGTTCCCGCTCAGATCCTGCATTATTAAATAACCTGCTAAAAGATGACTACCCAGTTTTACTGGAAGGAATTCATTGTACTTATTTTTTATATTCCGGGCAATTAGAAAACAGAAAAGTATTGGTGAGACTGCATAATGTGGAGTGTGAATATTACGGGGAACTTTCAAAGGCAACCGGAAATTTTTTAAAAAAAATTTATTTTAAACTGGAGAGTTCGTTACTAAAAAAATATGAAAATAATGTGGCAAACAAATGTATGTTCATAGCCGTTAGTGAAAAAGACAAAGAAACCTATCAACAAAAATTTAGCGCAAAAAATATAAATTATCTGCCCGTATTTCTGCCTTTTGCTCAGGTAGCATCTGAAACGGGCTCAGGAAATTTTTGCCTGTATCATGGAAATTTGTCTGTCCCTGAAAATGAAAAAGCAGCGCTGTGGCTAATAAAAAATGTTTTTAATTCTTTGGATGTTCCTTTGGTGATTGCAGGTAAAAATCCTTCAAAATCTTTGCAAACTGTAGTACATAACAATGAAAATTTTTGTATTGCATCCAATCTTTCTGAAAAAGAAATGGATGATCTCATAAAAAAAGCGCATGTGCATATATTACCTTCGTTTAATACAACTGGCGTTAAAATAAAATTACTAAATGCTCTTTTCAATGGCCGTTATGTTGTTACAAATTCTGCTTCAGTTGATGGATGTAATCCTGAATCAATTTGTGAAATTGCAGCTACCGCATCAGACTTTAAAAAAGCAATTACAGACTTTTTCCGCCAATCGTTTACCCAAACTGAGATTGATAAACGAAAAAAAATATTAGAAGGCATTTACGATAATCATGCAAATGCTCTAAAGCTTATCCGATGGATATGGTAGCATTGTCCCACACTTTGCCTCTTTCCGTTTTAATGGTACGAGCAGGAAATTTGTTGATGACCGGGTAATCGTGCGTGGCCATTATGATAGCAGTTCCATAATCGCGGCCGATATTAAAAAGAAGTTGCATAATCTCATCAGAAGTTTCAGGATCAAGATTTCCCGTAGGTTCATCTGCAAGAATCAATTTAGGGGAATTTAATAATGCTCTTGCAATATCAACTCTTTGCTGTTCTCCTCCACTCAGTTCAAAAGGCATTTTAAAGCCTTTGGTTCTTAGACCCACTTTATCAAGAACATCAGCAATTTTTTCATCCATTAATTTATTATCTTTCCACCCTGTTGCTTTTAAAACAAATTTCAGGTTCTGGTTTACATCCCGGTCAGTAAGCAACTGAAACTCCTGGAAAACCACTCCCAGGTTGCGTCTCAGGTAAGGCACTTTTTTCCAGTCAAGTTCCGAAAGATTATAACCCACCACAAATCCTTCGCCTTCTCTTAACCCAAGATCGCCATACAAAGTTTTTAAAAGACTTGATTTGCCGGTACCGGTTTTACCCACTAAATAAACAAACTCACCACGGTTTACAATAATATTCACTTCCTGCAGAATAAGCGATTCGCCCTGGTAAATATTTACATTACGTAACTCAACAATTGCTTCGGCCATATTAATTTATTAGATTATTGATTTTCATCAATGCGGCAAAGTTACTTTTATAATTATATTTTCTAAAAAAGAAATAATTCACAATTGTTAAAAAGCCCATCCTGGTTCCTTCTATCTAAAGTTTATAAAACTTCCTTTGAAAAAAGGAGTAATAAGTTTAAACGACACCAATGTTTTTTCATTTAAATTATTTGTTAAACTAAAAAAATAGTTATTAAACTAAAAAATTAGTTTATATTTGTTTTCAGAAATAAAAATAAAGTTATATGAAGACATTGACCAAAGCAGAAGAACAAATAATGCAGGTAATCTGGAGACTTGAAAAAGCGTTCCTGCGTGAAATCATTGACGAATTGCCCAATCCCAAACCACATCAGAATACAGTTTCAACGATTTTAAAAATCCTTGTCGAAAAAGATTTCGCCGGCGTAAATGTAATTGGAAGGAATCATCAATATTATCCGCTGGTTAATAAAGGGGTTTATTCCAGGGGAAGCATGAAATCTCTCGTGAAAAAATATTTTGATGGTTCATTTTCCAACGCAGTTTCGTCGATGGTAAGAGAAAACAATTTGAGCATTGAAGAACTCGAGGTTCTTCTAAAGCAATTGAAAAAAGGTAAATAATATAATAAGTTCAGATGGGGGCCGTCAGACTCAAAATAAAAATTTTATGATAACACTTGCCTGGTATTTATTAAAAGTAATTATATGCTCCGGCATATTATGCGGCTACTATTATTTAGCGCTCCGCAATAAAATATTTCACCGGTGGAACCGCTTTTATTTATTGGCTTCGGTTGTGCTTGCCGTGATGGTTCCCGTTTTGAAAATAAATATTTTTCAAACTTCTGTGGAAGATAAAGGAGCAGTAATAAGAATGTTGCAAACTATCAGCAGTGGTGATGACATAATTATAGAATATAGCAGGCATAGCGGTCTTCAGCTTAATTCAGAAAATATTATATCCGTAATTTATATTTTAGCTACAATTGTATTTCTATCAATTTTTGTTCTGGCCTTATATAAAATATCCAGGTTAAAGAAAAAATATCCCAGAACCAAAATGAAAGGCATCAGTTTTATTTCTACGGATGCAAAAGGAACTCCATTTTCATTTTTCAATTCTATTTTCTGGAACAATGCCATTAATCTTC
>CBIGQT010000096.1:0-8333 GCA_966191655.1 uncultured Ginsengibacter sp. | reverse complement strand
CAAAATATTCATAAGTCTTATTTGTTTCTGCGTCGAGGACTTCAACGCCTTTTGCTTTTTTGGTATCCTTATCATACAAAATTTTTGTAACGATCTACCAGGGACGTACTGTTAAGTTGCCTGTGGCCATTGCTGCCGGTAAGGTAGAAGATTGCGTGCTGAAATAGGCGCCGAACGGGCATCCTAGTGCACATTTATTTCTATATTGACAATTGGTTCTGCCTGGAAGCGGTTCCGTTATGTTGGCTGTACGCCCCATAATCATACGCTTACTTTTATAGTGGTCATTAATTCTTGCAGCTACATCTTTTTCTACACAATTCATTTCCATTGCCGGCATAAAATGTCCGTCGGGCAATTGTGGCAAACCTTCTTTTCCACCGCTGATACCTGCAAACTTCTCCACGTAAGTATACCATGGCTCAATATCTTTATAACGAATGGGCCAGTCGATTGCAATTCCATCTTTGGCATTCGCTTCAAAACTTAAATCGCTCCAGCGATAGCTTTGGCGCCCCCATAAAAGCGAACGACCACCAACATGATAACCTCTGAACCAATCCATCTACCCACCAGTCAAGATTCATTTCGTTGAGCGGATAGTCTCTTCTTAAAACAGGATAATCTTTTATCATTTCCTGTGTTCGGCCGCCACGGTGCGGAAATTCCCAGGAACCTTTTGTTGCATTAAAATAATCTTTTACATGTTCAATATTTTTGCCTCTTTCAAGCATGATTGTTTTAAGCCCTTTTTCTGTAAGCTCTTTTGCGGCCCAGCCGCCGGAAATACCCGAACCTATCACAATCGCATCGTAGGTATTGTCTGCCATAGGATTTATTTATTTTAAATGTTTAAATAATTTTTAATCAGTTATAACGGTAAGCATTAAACGAAAACTATACATCGCAAATCTTAATTGCTTCTCTTAATGAATCTAATTTATCAGGATAAGTTGGCATAAATTCCTGCGCCACATAACCTTTGAAACCCGTTTCTACAATTGCTTTCATAACAGCAGGATAATATAGTTCCTGCGAATTATTTATCTCATGCCTGCCCGGAATACCACCCGTATGGTAATGTGCAATGTATTGATGATAATCCCTGATGTTTCTTATGATATCACCTTCCTGTATTTGCATGTGATAAATATCAAAAAGTAATTTGAAATTTTCTGAGCTAATGCGTTTGCAAAGTTCTGCTCCCCATTCCACATGATTACACATATAATCTTTATGATCAATCTTACTGTTTAGCAATTCCATTACCATTGTAATTCCATTCTTTTCAGCAAAAGGTAAAATTTTTGCCAAAGCATCCTCACAATTTTTCATCCCGGTTTCGTCGTCCATTCCTTCCCGCTTACCACTAAAGCAAATGAGATTTTTATAACCTGCTTTGGCCATAATGGGAATGGTTTCCAAATATTCTTTAATGAGTTGTTCATGATTTATTGGATTGTCCAAACCATTGTACAAATCATTTTTACCGGCAGTATAACACATAGAACTATAAATGCCATGCTGCTGAAGGGTAGGCCATTCTTTGGGGCCTGTTAAATCAATTGCACTAAAACCAATATCTTTTACGGCTTTGCATAAATCATCTAAAGAAAGATAACCGAATGTCCATCGCGAAACTGAATGATTGATGTTGCCTTTCAATTGATATTCTTTTTTTTCTTCAAAATTTTTTGCAAAAGATATAGCCGGCGAAGCGATCATTGCGGACGTTCCTAATGCAATATTTTTAAGTACACTTCTCCTGTTTTGTTTTGAATCCATTGTTTACATATTGAGACTTTGATCAGTAATTGATTTTTCTTTTTTTTCATTGAATGCAATAGCAAATAAAAGAAATACCACCAGCGCTATAACAGAAGGAATTATCCAAATCATTCTCCAGTCAAAAATTGTTCCCGGGCTCGTATATGCGTCAGTCACCATTCCGGCGATTTTAAATCCAATCAGCATTCCTACACCGTAGGTTGCTAATGTAATTAATCCCTGCGCTGCACTTTTATATTTTATTCCTGCTTTACTATTAGTATAAATTTGCCCTGTTACAAAAAAGAAATCGTAGCAAACGCCATGTAATGCAATTCCTAATATCAGCATGAAACTTAAATCACCTGCATTACCATAAGCAAATAATGCGTAGCGTAAAGCCCAGGCAAACATACCTACCAAAATAGTTTTCTTAATTCCAAATTTTTTGAAGAATAAAGGTAAGGCTAATAAAAAAAGTACTTCAGATGCCTGGCCTATCGTCATTTTTCCTGTTGGGTTGGCAACGCCTATATTAGAAAGAAATTGATTGGCAACCTGGTAATAAAACGCTAATGGAATACAAATAAGAATAGAAGCAATAAAGAATACCAGGAAATTTTTATTCTTTAAAAGCTTCAGTGCATCGAATCCCATTATTTCCGAAACTTTCACTTTGGTATCTTTTGAAACTTTAGGCGGCGTTTTAGGCAAGGTGAAACTAAACAAGCCCATGATGAGAGAGGCAATTGAAGCCAGCAAAAATGTGTTTTTCATTAAGCCTGCTTTTACATTTTCCTCCGCATCCCATAAAAAAATATAACTGATTAGCAGGCCAGCGGCAATCCATCCAAGTGTACCCCAGACACGGATGCTGGAAAATTCTTTTTCAGGATCTTTCATTTGGTTAAATGAAATTGAATTGACCAATGCAAGTGTTGGCATATATAAAATCATATATACTAATACATAAGGGTAAAATGTTGAAACTTCGCTTGCCTGGTACATTTGGTACATGAGTACTGCACCTGCAAGATGTAGTACGGCAAGAATTCTTTCTGCGTTAAAATACCTGTCTGCAATTAACCCAATAATAAAAGGAGCGATGATAGCTCCCCATGATTGTGTTGAAAAGACAGAGCCTGTTTGAGCGCCGGTGGCATGAAGATTACTTGATAAAAAAGTGCCTAAGGTAACAAACCATGCACCCCATATAAAGAACTCAACAAACATCATAAATGAAAGCTGCAATCGTGTGGTTGATTTCATTAACTAATTTTAATTGATTAGTAAAGCAGGGTTTAAATGTACTATATTTAAGAGAAGAAAAAATTTTATCGAAAATATTTTTTTCAAATAATTGTGAAAAAAAATATTTCATGCATGTATATTTATCGAAATATTTTAAAAATAATTTGGTATGAGAAAATTAAGAATGGGTATGGTTGGTGGTGGTAAAGACGCTTTCATCGGCGCTATACATCGCGTTGCTGCCAATATGGATGGATTAATAGAGTTAAGCTGCGGGGCATTAAGCATTAATCCTGAAATAGCAAAAGAATCCGGCAAAATATTATTTGTTCCTGAAGACAGAACTTATCTTACTTATGAAGAAATGATTGAGAAAGAAAGTAAAATGCCTGGTGATAAGCGAATTGATTTTATAACGATTGTTACTCCCAACTTTGCACACTTTGGTCCTGCTATGATGGCGTTGGATAATGGCTTTAACGTTGTTGTTGAAAAGCCAATGACATTTACATTGGATGAAGCAAAACAATTAAAAAATAAAGTCGATGAAACAGGCTTAGTGTTATGCCTTACACATACTTATTCGGGATACCCGATGGTGAAGCAGGCCAAAGCTATGATGAAAGAGGGTGCTTTGGGAAAGATCAGAAAAATTTATGTTGAATATGCGCAAGGGTGGTTAAGTAAATTATCAGAGCGTGAAGGCAACGCACAGGCAGCCTGGAGAACCGATCCAAAAAAATCAGGAAAGGCAGGCGCAATGGGCGATATAGGAACCCATGCTGCTCATCTTGCAGAATATATTTCGGGATTAAAAATTACAAAGCTTTGTGCAGATTTAAATATTGTTGTTGAAGGACGACATCTCGATGACGACGGGCAGGTATTATTAAAATTTGACAACGGGGCATCAGGTGTTTTAATTGCAACGCAGGTCGCAGCAGGTGAAGAAAATAATTTGAAGATTAAAAAAAAAAAAAAAAAAGGAGGAATTGAATGGGCGCAGCAGGAGCCAAATACTTTATTGGTAAAGTGGCTGGATAAGCCAACAGAAATTTTAAGAGCGGGTGCTAATTACACAAACGTATTAAGCAGTTTTGCTACACAAAATTGCAGAACACCCGGCGGACATCCTGAGGGTTATCTCGAAGCCTTTGGAAATATTTACCACAACTTTGCACAAACATTATTAGCAAAGCTTGAGGGCAAAGAACCAACAAAAGAAATGCTTGATTTTCCTGGTGCAGATGATGGAGTTCGTGGAATGGCGTTTATTGAAAATGTTGTGGCATCCGGAGAGTCGAAAGAAAAGTGGACGAATTTTAAAATATAATTTTTTCACCGATCCATGGCCATCTCCTGAGATCGTCGAAGGGTGGAGATGGGTTGTCCAAAGGACTCCTTTGGAGGGGTGAGGCTAAATAAAAATCATGAAAACAATTAAAGGCCCCGGAATTTTTTTAGCGCAGTTTCTTGGTGATAAACCGCCATTCAATGAAATGAAATCTATTTGCCTTTGGGCAAAAGATCTTGGATACACGGGCATTCAAATACCCACATGGGATTTAAGGTGCATTGATTTGAAAAAAGCTGCGGAAAGTAAAACCTATGCTGATGAATTAAATGGATTAGTGAATGATTGTGGCCTACGGATTACAGAACTGTCGACGCATTTACAAGGTCAGCTAATTGCAGTAAATCCTGTTTATGATAAAATGTTTGATGGCTTTGCACCTAAGGAAGTTCATGGTGATTCCAAAGCAAGGAAAGAATGGGCAATTAAGCAATTAACTTTTGCAGCGAAGGCTTCCAAAAATCTTGGTTTAAATGCACATGCAACATTCAGTGGCGCTTTGCTTTGGCCTATGGTTTACCCATGGCCGCAAAGGCCGGAAGGTTTGGTTGAAGAAGGATTTAAGGAATTGGCAAAAAGATGGTTGCCAATATTAAATACATTTGATGAATGCGGTATAGATGTTTGTTATGAGATTCATCCGGGGGAAGATTTGCATGACGGTATTACCTATGAAATGTTTTTAGAAAAAGTAAACAATCATCCAAGAGCTTGTTTATTATTTGATCCTTCGCATTTTGTTTTACAATGCCTCAATTATTTAGAATATATAGACAACTATCATACACGCATACGTGCTTTTCATGTAAAAGATGCAGAGTTCAATCCTACCGGGAAGCAAGGTGTATATGGCGGTTATCAAAACTGGATAGACCGGGCGGGTCGCTTTCGCTCATTGGGTGATGGACAGGTAAATTTCAAATCAATATTTAGTAAACTCGCTGCTTATGATTACCCGGGCTGGGCAGTGTTGGAGTGGGAATGTTGTTTAAAAGATTCTGAAGTTGGAGCAACAGAAGGAGCGAAGTTTATCAAAAAAAATATTATACCTGTTACCGCCAAAGCATTTGATGATTTTGCGGGAACAGTGAAAGATGAAAAACTTATTAGCTCAGTTTTAGGCCTGCAATAATTTTTCAATGCTATATTTATAAAATTAAATTAATTGAATCTTCTCTTATTTTTTTAAAACTTAAATATGTATAAATTAATTTTCTTTCTTTTAGGAATTACTCTCAGTGTCGGTTGTTTTTCCCAGGATAATCAACTTACATCAAAAGAAAAAAGTGATGGCTGGAAATTATTATTTGACGGAGCATCAACTAATGGCTGGCATACCTATGGGCACCCATCTGCATCTAAAGCATGGAGTGTAAAAGATGGTGCATTTTACCTGGACGCGGAAGCTTTAAAAAATATACCGGGTGAAAGTGGGGATTTGGTAACCAATGATGAATACGAAAATTTTGATTTGAAGCTTGATTGGAAAATTGGACTGAAAGGAAACAGTGGTGTTATATTTTATATACATGAAGACACGGTAAAATATCCTGCTACATATGAAACAGGAATGGAAATGCAGGTATTGGATAACGGTACCCCTACACGAAGAGGGCATGATGATGGAAGATTGTATACGCATCGTGCGGGAGATTTGTATGATTTATTAGCTTCCACTGAAGCCGCTAATCCACAAGGCGAATGGAACCATGTAGAAATAAAATCAGTAAATGGTAAGCTGGACTTTTATATGAATGGAGTACATTCTCTTTCCACCACTTTATGGGATGAGAACTGGAAAAAAATGATTGCTATCAGTAAATTCAAAGATATGCCTGGCTTTGGAACTTTTAAAAAAGGAAAAATTTCCCTGCAGGAACATGGCGAAGATGTATGGTTTAAAAATATTAGAATTAAAAGACTTTAATTTTCACCGGCAAATAATGTTCAATTTATATAATCATCTTCTTAAATTAATTCCGGTTAACTAATATGGTATGGTAAATCCCATGAAAGGTTTAATAGAAACTTTTTATACCAGCTTTCAAAATAAGGATGCTGAAACAATGATTTCCTGTTATCATAATAACATTATTTTTAGTGATCCCGCGTTTGGTGAATTAAAAGGGGATGATGCAAAGGCAATGTGGCAAATGCTTTGCAGAAATTCTTCCGATCTGAAAATTGAATTGTCGAATATAACTGCGTCCTTTAAAAAAGGAGCTGCACATTGGGAAGCCTGGTACACTTTCAGTAAAACCGGCAGAAAAATTCATAATATAGTAGATGCTGCATTCGAATTTAAAGATTCAAAAATTCTTACACACACTGATAATTTTAATTTACATCAATGGGCATCGCAGGCTATGGGTTGGAAGGGAAAATTATTTGGAGGAACCACTTTCTTCAAAAATAAATTGCATCAGCAAACGAGGAAATTGCTGAACGAATACAAAAATAAAAATTAATTTGTCTGGCCGGAGTTTCAAACTGCATCTTATATTATTATATACACTTCTGCAACAAGGTGCAACAAAATGTGGAATTTACGATGATGGTTTAATAGCAATTGAGAATTCACTTAAACCAGGAATTTTTTTTGATAAGATGAATCATATAATTATATATATATTCTAATAAAGATAAAAATTACCTGAAAACTCTTTGTTTTCAGGCTATTTCAGGCAACCGATGGCGTTAGAACTGCGTTATTATAATGGAGGTGATTTAGCAAAAAGGAAAGAAATGAAAATATTTTTACAATTTTTTTTGTCAAAATGATATTTATTTAACATTTGTGTGTAAATTACACGTTAAATAAACATTAACACTTATTTAATTACTTGATTATGAGAAAAAAACTCCTGCTTAGCGGCCTGTTTACGCTATTTTGTTTACTAACAATGGCTCAACAACGAACAGTGACCGGAACAGTATCTTCAACAGATGGTACACCATTAGCTGATGCATCTGTAATAGTTGTTGGACAAAAAACCGGTGTTAGGACCGGTGCTGATGGTACGTTCTCCATTAGTATTCCTGAAAAATCACATGTTCTTCAAATTAGTTATGTGGGTTCTGAAACTCAAAAAGTAGATGTTGCGGATCTTTCGAGTGTAAAAGTTATACTTAAAAGTTCTTCACAGGCTTTAACTGATGTGGTAATCATAGGTTATGGTTCTGCACGGAAAAAAGATTTAACCGGTGCAGTAACTTCTATTAAAGCCAAAGACTTTAACCAGGGTGTAATTAATTCACCTGATCAGTTGCTCACTAATAAAGTTCCGGGTTTGGAAGTTACCAGTACCAGTGGACAACCCGGTGTGGCGCAAACCATTCAAATCAGGGGGACAAACTCAATTCGTTCTGGTAATAATCCATTATATGTAGTGGATGGTGTTCCATTAGATGGCGGAACTGCACGCCCGGATATTTCTAGTACATTTGGAACTTCACCATCTTCTAATCCATTATTATTTATTAATCCTTACGATATTGCACAGATTGATGTTTTAAAAGATGCATCGTCAACAGCAATTTATGGGTCAAGAGGCGCTAACGGGGTTATAATGATTACAACGAAAAAAGGCGGTTCCGGCCCAATGAGAGTTGACGTAGGTGTAAGTGCAGGCGTGTTTGCTGGTTATATGAAAAGGTTTGAGGTGTTGGATGCAGGACAATTCCGGTCTGCCCTAAAGAAATATGTACCAGATAGCGTTGCCAGAAAATTAGATGGTGGCCAATCTGTAGATGCATTAAATGCAATTACGCAAAGCACCGTTACGCAAAATTATTCAGTAGGATTCAGTGGTGGTAATGAGAATGGAAAATTCAGGGCTTCCTTTCTCGCTTCGGATAACCAGGGATTTATTAAAAAATCAAACCTCAAAAAATACCTCGCGTCATTTAACGGCCAGTATAATTTTCTAGACAATAAACTTACACTAGAATTTGGTTTAGT
>CBIGQT010000095.1:0-8365 GCA_966191655.1 uncultured Ginsengibacter sp. | reverse complement strand
TTCATCAGTTTCATCTGCACGAAGAAATTTGTTTTCTCCGTTTACATTTCTCACAACTTTCTCATCATCATTTTTATTTTTTTTATTCTTTTTTCCGCTCTTTGCGGCAAGATGAAGTTGAGTGTCAGTTCCCGCAGAAACGCCACTGTTAAGATGAGTATCATTTGTTTCTGTTCCCAATTCATTGCTTCCTAATGAAGGTTGGGTCACTTGCTCTCTATCTGGCATAATATTAATTTTTTTAAGTGAATAATATTTTAGTAATGAAAAATATATGCCAATACTGGAAAGTGCCGATTTATAACCACTCGTTAACATTGAATAATGTTATTTTGGCTATGAATTATCTTGCCCATTCGTTTCTTTCTTTTAATAAAACAGATATACTTGCGGGGAATATGATAAGTGATTTTGTAAAGGGAAAAAAGAAATATGATTATCCTGAAGAAATACAAAAAGGAATTCAGTTGCACCGCTTGATTGATGAATTTACTGACACGCATCCTGTAACAGCAAAAGCAAAAAATTATTTCAGGCCGCAGTATCGTTTATACTCGGGTGCTTTTACAGATGTTGTTTATGATCATTTTCTTGCACTTGATAAAAAGCGATTTGAAGATTATGGAAACCTGGAAGCATTTTCAAAACAGGTTTATTTACAACTTGAAAATAATTTTGAATTATTTCCTTTGCGTTTTCAAAAAATGTTTTTCTATATGAAATCTCAAAACTGGTTATATAATTACCAGTTTAAAGACGGTATTCGCAAAAGTTTTCATGGTCTCGTTTACCGGGCATCTTATTTATATGAATCGGATATTGCATTTAAAATTTTTAATAAAAATTATGCTGAGCTTAAAAACTGCTATGCAGAATTTTTTCCTGAACTATTACAATTTGCCTCCGGGAACGTAAGTAAACTTTTGGCTGATTAATTCCTTTTATATTTGCAAATCAAAAAAGAATATCAATTTTCTTGTTAATTATTAATCATATTTCCCGTAATCATTGGGGATTAAAACTCACATCATTTTGAAGCTTGATACTAAATTAATACATGCGGGATTAGAACCTGATCCTTCCACAGGGGCTATTATGACTCCTATTTTTCAAACTTCAACTTATGTGCAGGAAAGTCCCGGCTCCCATAAAGGGTATGAATATGCAAGAACGCAAAACCCTACCAGGCATGCATTGCAAATGGCGTTAGCAGCAATTGAAAATGGAAAATATGGGCTTTGCTTTGCCAGTGGTTCCGCGGCAACTGATGCTGTTATAAAATTATTAGATCCGGGTGATGAAGTGATTGCTGCCAATGATATGTATGGAGGCACTTACAGGATGTTTACCAAAATATTTGAAAGGTATGGCTTGAAATTTCATTTTATAAATATGCAGGATGCGAATGAAGTTTCTAAATATATAAACGAAAACACGAAGCTTATCTGGACGGAAACACCTACCAATCCTATGATGGGCATCATTGATATTGAAGCAGTGGCGGCTATTGCAAAACCACATAATATTTTGCTTTGTGTTGATAACACTTTTGCATCACCTTATTTGCAAAACCCGTTAGATCTTGGTGCTGATATCGTCTTGCATTCTGCCACAAAATACCTTGGCGGCCACAGCGATTCTGTTCACGGATGTTTAATTGTAAATAATGAAAAGCTGAATCAACAATTAGCTTTTATACAAAACAGTACCGGCGCTGTTCCCGGCCCGCAGGATTGTTTTTTAATTTTAAGAGGATTAAAAACCTTGCATGTAAGAATGCAGCGTCATTGCGAAAACGGAGAAAAAATTGCAAAATGGTTACAACAAAACCCAAAGGTTGATAAAGTATTGTGGTGTGGTTTTAAAGATCATCCAAATCACGAAATTGCGAAAAAACAAATGCGTGGTTTTGGGGGAATGATGAGCTTTACTTTGAAAGATGATAGCCTGAAAGCAGCCAATAAAGTGCTTTCTTCAACAAAACTTTTTTCACTGGCAGAAAGCCTTGGCGGCGTGGAAAGCCTTATTGGTCATCCGGCAACTATGACGCATGCAAGTATTCCGAGAGAAGAGAGAATTAAAAATGGTTTAGTGGATTCATTAATAAGATTAAGTGTAGGTATTGAAGACGCAGATGATTTAATTGCAGATTTGAAAAATGCAATTGGGTAAAATGATTGATCAATCATTAAGTGAATCGTAACTCAAGATAACGGATGAAGAAAGCAGATTCACATAATGATTTAAAAAAATTTCTTGATCAAAAAGTAATTCAATTTAATAACCCTTCCTTCGTAAATGACGATCCGGTTTCTATTCCTCATCTCTTCTCACAAAAACAAGATATTGAAATTGCCGGTTTTTTTGCAGCAATTTTTTCCTGGGGAATAAGAAAAACTATTATTAATAAAAGCAAAGTTCTTTTGCAATTAGTGGATAATGCGCCTTATGATTTTTGTTTACATCATACTGATTCCGATCTAAAAAAAGTTGAACGATTTTGTCATCGCACCTTTAATGATACAGATCTTTTATATTTTATTTCTTTCTTTAGATTTCACTATTCAAATCATAATTCATTGGAGGTTGCCTTTTTCAATAATAAATCGATGAAAGAAAAAGATAATGTTGTAGAAAATGCCTTAAATTATTTTTATAAATATTTTTTTTCCCTGGAAGATGTTCCGAAACGAACACAGAAGCATATTGCCTCTCCTCAAAAAAATTCAACCTGTAAGCGATTAAATATGTATTTAAGATGGATGATTCGTAAAGATGATCAGGGAGTTGATTTTGGAATATGGAAAAAAATTTCACCAGCTCAATTAATTTGTCCTGTTGATTTGCACGTAGCAAGAGTTGCCAAACATTTTAATTTGCTGAAACGAAAACAGGTAGATTGGCAGGCAGCTATTGAGTTAACAAATGTTTTAAGGAAATTTGATAAGCAGGATCCTGTCAAATATGATTTTGCTTTATTTGGGTTAGGAGTTTTAGAAAAATATTAAGAGACTTCTGATCTTTTCACCAGCAAATAAACCGATATAGTAATGGAGTTCGAAAATCAAGTCTCAATTCCAGAGAAAATAATTGCTGTAACAAATTCTATTCAGGACTCACCGTCAGAGGAATTAAGAAATCAATTAATTTCTTTTCTCAATGACCTCATAAATAAAGATTTTAATGCTTTGGTTCAGCTTCTGTACCGGATCGATGTAAATGAAAAAAAACTAAAACAGCTTCTGCAGCAAAATAAAAATACCGACGCTTCTTTAATAATTGCTGATCTTATTATAAAAAGACAATTACAAAAAATTGCAACGAGAAAACAATTTAATAATACTAAGAAATCGCCCCCGGATGATATTTGGTAAGTAGCCGATTTTGTACCTTAGTCCTGGTGATAATTGAAGTAAACGATAAAAAATCACGGGAAGAATTTCTTTTGCTTCCGCAAAGTTTATATAAAAACGATCCAAATTTTATTTCACCTCTTCATAAAGAGATCGATTCAATTTTCAATCCGCGGCTAAATAATTTTTACACACATGGCATTTGTAAAAGATGGATTTTAAAAAAGGAAAATATACCCATTGGCCGTATCGCGGCTTTTATCAATTATGAGAAAAATAAAAATCCTGAATTAATAATTGGAGGAATTGGTTTTTTTGAGTGTATAAATGATGAACCTGCAGCGTTTAAACTTTTTGAAACAGCAAAGCAATGGCTACAGCAAAATGATGCAATAGGAATGGATGGGCCTATTAACTTTGGCGAGAATGATAAGTTTTGGGGATTGCTTATTGAAGGGTTTGTTCCCCCGGGTGCAGGAATGAATTATAATCCTGAATATTACAGGAAATTTTTTGAAAATTATGGCTTTAAAACCCTCTATGAGCAATACACGAATGTTATTCATGTAGCAAAACCTTTCCCTGATCGCTTTGCAAAAATTGCTGATTGGATAGCATCTAAACCAGAATATTCTTTTGTTCATTTCGATAACAGGCATTTTGAAAAATTTGCAAATGATTTTATGGAAATATATAATGATGCGTGGAGTGATTTTGAAAACTTTGTTCCAATAAGGCCAGATACAATAAAAAGATCTTTTAAAGAAATGAAACCAATCGTTGATGAGAAAATAATATGGTTTGCATACTATAATAATGAACCCGTTGCCTTTATTCTTGCGCTTCCTGATATAAATGTTATCCTAAAACCATTGAAAGGGAAATTTAACCTGTTGAATAAAATCCGGTTTTTGTGGCTTAAAAGAACCACCACCATTCATCGTATACGCTTTATAGTTATGGGCTGTAAAAAGAGATTTCAGAATAAAGGAATTGAAAGTGGTATGATAAGAAAATTACAATTGGAAGTGATACCGAGGAATACAATAACGGAAGCAGAACTTTCGTGGGTAGGGGATTTCAATAAAAAAATGATTGCATTGCATGAAGCTACAGGAGCTGTTCGTGAAAAGGTCCACAGAACCTATCGAAAATTGTTTTAAATAATTTTAATCCTCAAACATTAATTTTTGCACAGCTTTTTTATCTTCCTTTTCTTTATTTAAATCGAAAGAGGTTCCAAAAACTTTATCCCATAAGTGTGAACTTACTCCAAAACCCTTTTCTTCTGTTTTGTAGTGATGTAAATGATGATTACGCCATATTGGTTTCATCCATTTAAACGGCGGATGCCATGCATGAATAGCATAATGCATGCTTGCATACAGCAGGTAGCCCAAAATAAATCCCGGAAAGAATGAAAATGCAATATTGCCCATTAATGCGTACATAAGTAAGAAAACTACCGATGAAATAATAAGACTTGGAACTGCGGGCATAAACAGGCGTTGGCGGTCTCTTGGAAATTCGTGATGATTTCCATGCATAATGTAAGTAATTCTTAATGCACGCGGACTCTCAGCTACGAAATGAAAAACAAAACGATGCATGATGTATTCAAAAAAAGTCCAGAAAAAAATGCCACCTAAAAAAATAAATGTAATGGAAATGCCCGAAAATTCTAATTTGGAATAAGCATAGTAAGGGAGAAGAATTAATATGGGAAGATATATGCTCCAGATTACCAAAGGATGAGTTTTGGTAAGATATTCAAGATACTTACTTCTAAAAAGTTGCGCCTGTCCTTTGTTATGAATTTTCTCGAATTTCATCAGGGGAATTTTTTATACAAAATTAAGCCAAAGTACAAAAACTATCATAGTATATCTTTTTAAAACCGCAGGTTTTGGGTTTTAAATTATAATGATGAAAAGCTACTTTATAAAATAAATTATCTTGTGTTCTTAATAAATATTATTCATGAAATTAGTTTCTTATTTAAAAGAAGATCACGCACAGTTAGCTTTTTTAGTTGATGGAATTTTATACGATTGCGACAGGATGCATCCCGATTTGCCCGGATCAATGACAATGCTTTTGAATTTCTGGGAAGATATTTTGCCTATTGCTTATGCTAAAAATCTTTTTCTCGTGGAGGGTAATAAAAAATTTACCGGTATTAAAATGGAAGATGTGGAAATTCTGGCTCCCGTTCCCAATCCTACAAGTTGTCGTGATGCATATGCTTTCAGGCAGCACGTTGCTACAGCAAGAAGAAATAGGAAATTAGATATGATTCCTGAGTTTGACCAGTTTCCGGTTTTTTATTTTACCAATCATAATGCCATACAGGGTCCGGGAGAAATTATTTGCATGCCCGATCAATTAAACAAACTTGATTTTGAACTGGAAATCGCAATCGTTATTTGTAAACCAGGAAAAAATATTAAAGCGGAAGAGGCAGATGAATACATTGGAGGTTTTATGATCATGAATGATATAAGCGCAAGAGAATTACAAATGGAAGAAATGAAATTAAATCTCGGGCCGGCGAAAGGAAAAGATTTTTCTACAGTAATCGGCCCAATGTTAGTCACACCTGATGAACTGGAAGAATTTTTAATTCCTGCAAAAGAAAATCATGTTGGCAATGCATACAATCTTTCAATGAAATGCAGGGTAAATGGCGTGCAGGTTAGTGAAGGAAATCTTGGCGACATGGATTGGAGCTTTGCAGAAATTATTGAACGTTGCAGCTACGGTGTGCAATTATATCCGGGAGATATCATAGGGAGCGGTACTGTTGGAACCGGTTGTTTTCTGGAATTAAACGGAACAGGGAAATTGAATGATCCTGAATATAAAGAGCAATGGTTGCAGGAAGGCGATGAGGTAGAATTAGAAATTGAAAATCTTGGAATATTGAAGAACACCATTGTAAAAGATGAAAGTGATTTTTCAATTCTTGCTTTAAAAAAGAATCTTTGATTGAATATGTATAAAACAATTTTATTAAAAGATATTGAAAGATCTGAAGTACATAATTTTTTAAATTATGCTATAGCACCGAGGCCCATTTGTTTTGCGTCCACTGTTGATTTAGAAGGAAATGTAAATCTGAGCCCGTTTAGTTATTTTAATGTATTTAGTGTTAATCCACCTGTGATTATTTTTTCACCTTCAAGAAGAGGAAGAAATAATACTACCAAACATACATTTGAAAATTTATTGGAAGTTCCCGAAGTAGCTGTAAACATTGTAACTTATGATATGGTGCAGCAGGTAAGTCTTAGCAGTTGCGAGTTTCCGAATGGAACAGATGAATTTATAAAGGCAGGTTTCACAAAAGAAGTTTCTGATATTATAAGGCCACCAAGAGTAAAAGAAAGTCCGGTGCAAATGGAATGTAAAGTGCTTGAAATAAAATCGCTGGGTACAGAAGGAGGTGCAGGAAATCTTGTTATTGCTGAAGTGATGATCATGCACATTAATGAAAGTATATTAAATGATAATGGCAAAATTGATCAACGAAAATTAGAGCTGGTGGCAAGATTAGGTGGTAACTGGTATGCCCGGATAAGTGCGGCTAATTTATTTGAAGTTGAAAAGCCAAATACCTCTTTGGGAATTGGGATTGATAACCTTCCATTGTCTATAAAAAATAGCAAAATACTTACAGGGAATCATCTTGGACAGTTGGCCAACGTACATGAATTTCCAGGTATTGACCCATCGTTTGAAGATGAAAAATTAAAAAACATTTTTCAATATTATTCTTTGGATCCTGCAGAAATGGAAAATGAATTGCATTTGTATGCGGCAACGTTACTTAATGAAGGAAAGGTAAATGAAGCATGGCAGGTGTTGTTGGCTCTGGCCTAAAAAAATAATATCTTTATACTTATGAGTGCAGTAAAACTTTTGCCACACTATACTTACAAAGATTATTGTAATTGGGAAGGACGATGGGAATTAATTGATGGAATACCTTTCGCAATGAGCCCGGCACCATCACTTCGCCATCAATGGCTAATTGGAAGGATAATAACTGAATTGAATAATTCAATTAAAAAATCTAAGTGTGAACATTGTAAGGTTTATGATTTTATTGATATAAAAATAGATGACGACACTATTCTTCAACCGGATTGTTCCATAATTTGTAAACCGACTAAAAAAAATTTTCTCGATTTTCCTGCAGCACTTGTTGTTGAAATATTATCTCCTGCAACTGCTTTAAAAGACAGGCATACCAAATTTTCTATTTATAAAAAATTCGGTATGAAATACTATATGATTGTTGATGAAGAAAAAAATGAATTGGAAATTTATAACCTGAAAAAAAGCAAATATATCCTTCAAAAAATTTCACCTGATAATAGCTTCACTTTTTCTCTTGATCCTGATTGTGAAATAGAAATTTCATTGAAAAATATCTGGGAATAATTTTTCGGACTTTTATTTTCACGGCTTTGTTTTCCCCTTTGTTCATCTCCGTATCAAAAGTTACCTTTGCGAAAAATTGAACTTTGTTTGTCTTTTTTATGACAAACTTTTTTATTTCTAATTATGAGTAATCAACAGCTATCAGAGCAGGAAATCATCAGGAGAGAAAAATTAAATGAACTTTTAAAGCTGGGAATTAATGCCTATCCGGCAGAATTGTATCCGGTAAATACAAGTGCCGCATTTATTAAATCTACTTATAAAGGTGAGGAAAACAAAAGTGATTTTGCAGAGGTATGTATTGCCGGCAGAATAATGAGTATCCGCGATATGGGAAAAGCTTCTTTTGCCGTATTGCAGGATTATAGCGGTAAAATTCAGATTTACGTGAGGAAGGATGACGTTACTAACGGTGACGATAAAACGCTGTACGATATTGTTTGGAAAAAACTGTTGGACATTGGTGATATTATAGGCGTGAAAGGATACGTTTTTACAACTAAAACAGGAGAAACTTCTATTCATGTTACTTCTTTTACAATGCTTTCAAAATCATTACGGCCTTT
>CBIGQT010000094.1:0-8389 GCA_966191655.1 uncultured Ginsengibacter sp. | reverse complement strand
TCCCTGTTAATTCCAAATTGAATTCGTTGGCAAGTAATTATGATAAAATATCCGCATATTACGATTTAACAGGTCGTATTGTTTTTGTTAAATTTTTCGTAGAAGCACAGGTTTGTTTATTAAAATATATACCTGCCAATAGCCATGTATTAATTGTTGGTGTAGGTACAGGGTTGATATTGGAGGAGTTTGAGATGGTTCATCAACAGGGATTAATGATAGAATATATAGAATCTTCAGCAAAAATGATAGCGCTGTCAAAAAAAAGAAAATGCGGAACCAATCAAATTAACTTCATACACATAGCGGCCGAAAATTATAACACAAGCAAAAAATACGATGTAATATTGACGCCATTTTTTTTTGATAATTTTCAGGCTGATAAAATTCAAAACCTATTTACAAGGCTGGACAGCTTTCTTAAGAAGGATGGTATATGGCTATATGTCGATTTTGTGTACGATAAACATAATGGCCGCTTATGGCAGAAAATTCTTTTAAAGCTGATGTATTTTTTCTTTCGGATAACGAGCCACATCGAAACACAGGAACTGGTAAATATGTCTTCTTTTTTTAGTAATTCCTATTATCAAATTAATGAGATTTCACATTATCATAATTTCATTAAATCTATTGTCTATAAAAAAAATAAAATATAAATCACTGCCAGCAGTATATCCTAAATCGATGGCTTATTTTTTAAAAGTAATTCATAGAAATCGGTACGACGGTCTTTTAAATTTCTAACGCTTCCTCTTGAGTGTAATTCATCGAGTAACGAAAGATCAACGTCTGATATTAAGATCATTTCCGTATTTGGGGTTGCTTCACTTTTAACTCCGTTAGCAGGAAAAGCAAAATCACATGGCGTAAAAACTGCAGACTGTGAATATTGAATATCCATATTTTCTACTTTGGGCAGATTGCCGATACACCCGGTTATTGCCACGAAACATTCGTTCTCTATTGCCCTTGCCTGTGCACAATAACGCACACGGTTATACGCATTTTGTGTGTCAGTTAAAAATGGTACGAATAATAGTTGCATTCCCAGTTCTGCAAGTAATCTTGGCAGTTCGGGAAATTCAACGTCATAACAAATGAGAATACCAATTTTACCTGCATCTGTGTCATATACTTTAAGCGTTTCGCCTCCCTTTATTCCCCAGAATTTTGATTCATCGGGTGTGACATGGATTTTTTCATACTGATCAACATTACCATTTCTATGACATAGGTAACCAACATTTTTAAGCATATTTCCTTCCATGCTGGGCACACTGCCTGTTATAATATTTACATTATATTTTATGGCGAGATCTCTGAACCTCGCCTTGAATTCCGGGGTATATTTTGCAAGCGCCCGCATGGAATCCGCTTCTGTCATATCATTAAATTCTGCCAGCAAAGGGCCGTTGAAAAGTTCCGGTAATAACGCAAAATCACTTTTGTAGGCAGCGATGGAATCAATAAAGAATTCAACTTGTGTGAACATTTCATCCATATTGGCATAAGGTCGCATTTGCCATTGAATAAGCCCGAGCCTTACATAAGTTTTAGCACTAAAAATTTTTTTTGTTTCGCTTGTGTAATAAATATTGTCCCATTGAAGCAGCGTTGCGTATTCCAGGCTGGCATGGTCTTCCGGCAAATAGTCCTTTAGTACCTTTTTTACGTGAAAGTCATTAGCAAGCTGGAACGAAAGTACCCGATCGTAAATTTCTTTATTTTTTACTTTCTGAATAAATTCCTTTGGCGTTAGTTCACTTGCATAATTATGATATTCTGGAATTCTTCCGCCAAAAACAATTGCCTTCAAATTTAATTTCTCGCATAATTCTTTTCTCGCATCATACAACCGCCGGCCCATTCTTAAACCCCGGTAGTCGGGATGAATAAATATTTCAATGCCGTAAAGTACATCGCCGTTTTTTGGGTCATGTGTGCTGAATGTATAATTTCCTGTAATTTGTCTGTAGGTATGATTATCTCCATATTTATCATAATCAACAATAAGTGACAATGCACAGCCCACCACCACATCATCTGCCTTTATAACAATTTGCCCTTCAGGAAATTTATTGATCAGTTTACTAATGGTCTCTATCGTCCAGTAACTTCCCTGCCAGTTAGTATAAGAGGCCTTCATGGCAGCTAAAAGCTCCTGGTAATCTGCAGACTTCAGGAGTCCTAACCCGATATGTTTTATCATAAAATTTTGTTTTGAATTAAGAAGTTTTTCCATAAGATTCTTTTTAAAAATATAAGCAAAAATTTTTTAATAGTGATATTTCTTCTTGCTGCAACAAAAATATCAACACTCTAAATTGTACAATGTATCATTCTGAATGAAATTAATTTCCATTGGGAAAATCTTTGACGTTTTATTTTTCGTAGAAAACCAAAGCCTGTTTTCCGGAACAATTATAAATAATCCTTCGTCATCGCCCAAGGCTTTAAATTGTGGCAATGGTGGCTGTTTGGCAAAATAGTGAAGTGGATATTGCTGCAATAATTTATTTACATCATTTTGAAAACTGTCTCCTGGAAATACAAGGCCGATTTCGCTTATATTACGGATAAGCTTAGACGAAAATATTTCTTCAGTGATATCATTTAAATCAAATCTGGCAATTATTTCAAGAATATTGCCCGCAGGATCCGTGAAATAAAATGATCTTGCCTTTCAATTGTTAAAATCAGCGATATAACTTTTATAATCATCCAGCCAAAGCAGGTTAATTTTCTTTCCTATCAATTCAAATGCTTCTTCAAACTTGTTAGAGGGAATATTAAAAGCAAAATGATAAAATGGATTTACAGGAAGTTCAGTTGTATAAAAAATTAATTTCGATTTACCCGCTGTTACTTCAAGGCAGTTATCTTCATAACTAACGGGAAATTCCAAAATTTCTTTATAGAAATTATGCAACACTGCGGGATCATTCGCCTGTAACTTTATTTCCTTTAAAAGCATAGATTCTATGTGCCAACTTCTTTCTTCTTTTGCTCATCTTCATTCATTTTTATAAAAGGTTTTAAAATATCAATTGGCACTGGGAAGATGGTGGTTGAATTATTTTCTGTTGCTATTTCACGTAATGTTTGCAGGTAACGCAAGGTTAATGCACTGGGTTGTTCACTTAATATTTTTGCTGCATCGCTCAATCTTTGTGAAGCCTGGAATTCTCCTTCTGCTGAAATTACTTTGGCTCTGCGTTCTCTTTCAGCTTCGGCCTGCTTGGCCATTGCACGCTGCATTTCCTGCGGAAGATCAATTTGTTTTACTTCCACATGCGTAACTTTTACGCCCCACGGCTCTGTTTGATTGTCTATAATTTCCTGGAGGCGTATATTTATTTTTTCACGCTGCGAAAGAAGTTCATCTAATTCTGATTGTCCTAATACACTTCGTAAAGTTGTTTGTGATAACTGTGAAGTGCCTGCCAGATAATTTTCTATTTCTATAATAGCCTTTTGGGGATCAATAACACGAAAGTAAATTACCGCATTTACTTTTATAGAAACGTTATCCTGTGTTATAACATCCTGTGGAGGCACGTCCATTACAACAGTTCGTAAACTTACTTTTACCATTTTATCAATAATTGGTATTAATAAAATAAGTCCGGGTCCCTTTACACCTCCGCCTAAGACTCTTCCCAGCCTGAAAACCACACCACGTTCATATTCACGCAAAATGCGGATGGCGCTTGCCAGTATATATAAAATGAAGACTAAAATAATTATTAACGCTATCGGAAGTTGTTGTGGCATAATTTTTATTTAAATGTAATTGATAAAATATTTTTTTATATAGACGTTTACGCAGACTTACACCTGTTCGACATATAGCGTAAGGTCTTTTATTTCTTTAACAATAATGCTTTCGCCGGCATTAATTTTTCCCGAAAGTGAAATAGCACTCCACATTTCGCCATTAATTTTTACCATGCCGTTTGGGTCAATAAAATTAATGGCTTCTCCTTTGCTTCCAATCATTGCATGACTCCCTGATACAGGTTTTAACCGTTGTGCTTTTAAACCCATTCCCACAATAAAAATAAAAAACAAAGCCGTAGCAGCAGTTGTGGCGTAAATGATACTTTGTGATACTGCAACAATATTTTGAGTTGGGCTTTGCCTGAATAAAAACATGGAGCCTAATAATATTGAAATTATTCCACCTATGGTTAACAGTCCGTGGCTTATAATTTTTATTTCGAGTAAGAAAAGAACAATGCCAAAAATTATTAAAGATAATCCTGCATAATTAACCGGCATAGAACTCATCGCATAAAAAGCCAGCACCAAAAATATAACTCCCGCAATTCCCGGAAATATTGCACCGGGGTTAAATAATTCAAATACTAAACCGAAAAATCCAAGCATCATTAATATGTAAGAAATATTCGGATCGCTTATCTTATTTAATACTTTTTGAAAGAATCCCATTTGGCTTGACTGGATAGTTGCATTTTTTGTTTGTAATATTTTAGTGCCACCATTCACTTCCATTTGTTTTCCATCAATCTGAATCAATAATTCACGATCATCATTGGCGATATAATCAATAACGCTATCCTGTATGGCCTCTTCTTCCGTTATGGCAACGCTATAACGCACTGCTTCCTCAGCCCACTGAACGTTGCGATGTCTTTTTTCGGCAATAGTTTTTATGAAGGCGGCAGCGTCATTAGTGCCTTTGGTATTCATAATTGTGTCTGTAGTTCCCTGCATAGATACCGGATGTGCTGCACCAATATTTGTTCCGGGAGCCATGGCTGCTACATTTGCCGCCAGGGTTATAAAAACGCCGGCCGAACCGGCATGTGCACCCGCAGGTGATACATAGACGATAATAGGAACCGTTGATTTAAAAAAATCACTCACAATATCTCTGGTTGAATTTAATAAGCCGCCGGGAGTATTAAGATGTATCAAAAGACATTCAGCTTTTTGGCTTTCAGCTTTCGCAATAGATTGATGAATATATTCGGCTGACGCAGGATTAATGCCTCCATTAATATTTATGGAAACAACCGTTTGTGAAAAAATTGACAGAGGAAAAAATAATATGCAGGCAAAGGATAATATTTGCTTCATTAAAAATTTTTGATGAAGCTTAATCGTAAAAAACATGCATGTAATTTACCGAAAATGAAAGGTTAAAAAAAATAAAGAAGCATAATTGCTAATTAAATTTCTATTTATACTATTTTGTACAAAAGGATAATCTCGTTATCTTTGCAGTCTGGTATTATAATAATTCGTACAAAAAATTAAGGCATAATGAAAGATGAATTAGATGTGTTGGAGCAAACGGTTTCCAGTGATTATAAATATGGATTTGTAACTGAAATTGACACTGACGTTGTTCCAAAGGGTTTAAGTGAAGATGTTATCCGCCTTATTTCTGAAAAGAAAAATGAGCCCGAATGGATGCTCAGCTGGAGGCTGAAGGCCTATCACCAATGGCTCAAAATGGAAGAGCCGGAATGGGCTAATGTTCATTATCCTCCTATCAATTTCCAGAATATCATTTATTATGCAGCGCCAAAGAAAAAAAAGCAGTTAGGCAGTCTTGATGAAGTGGATCCTGAATTACTAAAAACTTTTGAGAAGCTCGGCATTTCACTCAGTGAACAAAAAAGACTTTCGGGTGTGGCAGTTGATGTAGTGATGGATAGCGTTTCTGTGGCTACTTCATTTAAAAAGCAGCTCTCAGAAATTGGAGTGATTTTTTGCTCGATGAGCGAATCCATTCAAAATCATCCTGCTCTTGTAAAAAAATATTTGGGTTCTGTTGTGCCCATGACGGATAATTATTTTGCAGCCTTAAACTCTGCAGTATTTACCGATGGCTCATTCTGTTTTATTCCAAAAGGTGTTCGTTGCCCAATGGAATTATCAACTTATTTTAGAATTAATACAGAAGGCTCCGGCCAGTTTGAACGTACATTAATTGTTGCCGAAGATGAAGCTTATGTTAGTTACCTCGAAGGTTGCACGGCACCTATGCGGGATGAAAATCAATTGCACGCTGCGGTTGTGGAATTAGTGGCGCATACGAAATCTGAGATAAAATATTCAACTGTACAAAACTGGTATCCCGGTGATGAAAATGGTAAAGGCGGCATTTATAATTTTGTAACGAAGAGAGGAATATGCCAGGGAAATGATTCAAAAATTTCGTGGACACAAGTTGAAACCGGCTCTGCAATTACATGGAAATATCCCAGTGTTATTTTAAAAGGCGATAATTCCATTGGAGAATTTTATTCCGTTGCATTGACCAACCACAGGCAACAGGCAGACACGGGAACGAAAATGATTCATCTTGGAAAAAATACGAAAAGCAGAATTGTGTCCAAAGGAATTTCTGCCGGTAAAAGCCAGAACAGTTATCGGGGTTTAGTTCGTGCCGGAAAGAATGCAATAAATGCACGCAATTATTCGCAATGCGATTCTTTATTGTTAGGCGATAAATGTGGTGCGCATACGTTTCCATATATTGAATCAAAAAATAAAACGGCGATTATTGAGCATGAAGCTACAACATCAAAAATCGGCGAAGACCAGCTTTTTTATTGCCAACAGAGAGGCATAGACGCAGAAACGGCGGTGGCATTAATTGTAACCGGTTTTGCAAAAGAAGTAATGAACCAGTTGCCAATGGAATTTGCTGTCGAAGCACAAAAATTATTAGCCATCAGCCTTGAAGGAAGTGTTGGTTAAAACTCTTTCTCTGCCGGAGAGGGTTGTCCATGGGACTCCTTTGGAGGAGTGAGGTTTTAAAAAATCATTTATAAATTATATTAAAAGAAACATGTTATCAATTAAAAACATTCACGCATCTGTAGAAGGAAAGCAAATATTAAATGGAATTGATCTTGAAATAAAGGCAGGAGAGGTACATGCTATTATGGGGCCAAATGGTTCTGGAAAGAGTACACTGGCGTCTATATTGGCAGGCAGGGAAGACTATGAAATAACTGAAGGTTCGGTTTGTTTTCTTGGAAAAGATATGCTTGAACTTTCCCCGGAAGACAGGGCACGCGAAGGATTATTTTTGGCGTTTCAATACCCTGTTGAAATTCCCGGTGTAAGCACGACCAACTTTATTAAAACAGCGTTAAATGAAAAGCGGAAATATCATGGACAGGAGCCATTGGATGCAGTTTCATTTTTAAAATTGATGAAGCAAAAAATGGAATTGGTAGACATTGATAAGTCGTTACTAACGCGGTCTATAAACGAAGGATTTTCCGGTGGCGAAAAAAAGAGAAATGAAATTTTTCAAATGGCTATGCTCGAACCTAAACTGGCCATTCTCGACGAAACAGATTCTGGTTTGGATATAGATGCTTTGCGTATAGTTGCCAGCGGGGTAAATAAATTACGTAACAAAGAAAGAGCCATTATTGTTATAACACACTATCAAAGATTGCTTGATTATCTGCAGCCTGATTTTGTGCACGTATTGGTTAATGGACGTATCGTAAAATCAGGCAATAAGGAACTTGCCCTGGAGTTGGAAGAAAAGGGATACGATTTTATTAAAGACGAACTAAGCCTTGCGGAAGCTTTATAATTAATTGTTATTAAAACACAAAATGGATATAGCTAATATAGATTATTTAGGAGATAAATTTAATAAGTTGCAATCTTCAAATGCCGATGAAATTTTAAATGCCATCAGGAAAAAAGGATTTAAGACTTTCAGCAAAAACGGTGTGCCAACAACCCGCAATGAAGAATGGAAATTTACGAGTGTAAATAATCTCTTTAAGAAAGAATATAATATAGCAGAAGGAAAATTAAAGATGAGCACTGCCGATATTGATGCTGTTCGTTTGCGTGGTGGTGAAGATGCAAACGAATTGGTTTTTGTGAACGGTAAATATATTCCTGAACTTTCGGCCATTCGTTCCTCTAAAAATGAATGTGTTTTGATGCCTTTGAGAGACGCTGTGAAAAGTGAATACAAAAATCTTGTAAATGAACACCTTGATAAAAGCAGCCTCGTAATAAAAGATGGCATCCAGGCTTTGAACACTTCTTTTATAGATGAGGGAATTTTTATTCACGTAAATAAAAATGTTGTTTTAAAAAATCCAATTTACATCTATTATGTTTCTGATGCAATAAATAATCACACATTGGGGCAACCAAGAAGTTTGGTATATGTTGATCAGAGTTCAAAATTGCAATTGATAGAATCTTTTACAACAATTGGCTCAATGGATAGTTTCACCAATGGAGTAATGGAAATAGTTGTAAATACCAACGCAATCGTTGAATACTACAAAATTCAGAATGATGAAGTAAATGCAAGCAAGGTAACTACTAAGCATATAAAAAAGATTAACAAAAAATACAAACATGA
>CBIGQT010000093.1:0-8406 GCA_966191655.1 uncultured Ginsengibacter sp. | reverse complement strand
GGGCGGCATAGTTGCCATGCTTTCAAAAGATTTTGCAAAGCTGGTGTTGATTGCTTCGCTTATTGCATTTCCTGTTGCCTGGTGGGTTATGAATAAATGGTTGCAAAGTTTTGCATACAGAATTAATATTAGCTGGTGGGTATTTGTTGTTGCAGGATTAACGGCAATTCTTATTGCTTTAATAACAGTAAGCTTCCAGGCAATAAAAGCAGCAGTGGCTAACCCGGTGAAATCGTTGCGTACGGAATAGATAAACAAGTGAAAAGCCTGCCTGCCTTGCCTTCGGCAGGTAAACCGGCAGGCAGGTTTGAGAACAGAATAGCGCCTAAATCCCCGAAGGGATACTTTAAGAAAGGCTTCAATTGTGCAAATAGTAAAATATAAATTATGAATGAAGCTGTTTATAACTTAATACTTATAACCTGCCTGCCGCAGGCAGGCTTAAAACTTTTATATGTTTAAAAACTATTTCAAAACTGCCTGGAGAAATTTATGGAAGAGTAAAGTCTTCACTATAATTAACATCATGGGCTTGGCCGTAGGCATTACTGCCTGCTTTCTCATTTACCTGTATGTTCATTTTGAAAGGAGCTATGATGCCTTCAATACGAAGGCTGACAGGATATATCGTGTTATCTCCGATATTAAAACGCCATCGGATGTGCTTAACTGGAGCTCAACCCCCGGGGCAGCTGTTATTAATATGCAAAGAGATTTCCCCGAGGTTGAATCGGCCGTTCGCATAAGTGGCCAGAGTTTTTTAGTTAAGAAGGGCAATGAAAAGTTCCAGGAGGATAATACCATCATGGCCGATTCTACTTTGTTCGACATTTTCGATTTCCCGTTAATCTATGGCGAGAAGCATACGGCACTCAGGCAGCCAATGAGTATTGTGCTTTCTCAAACTACAGCAAAAAAATATTTCGGGAACACAAATCCTGTTGGGCAAACGGTGCTTCTTACCGGAGCAGCCATCAATGCAACCATTACAGGCGTAATGAAAGATATTCCTGAAAATTCACAGATCAAAGCAGACATGGTCGTATCATTTTCATCTCAAAAACAAATTTACGGACAAAGCCTTGATAGCGTTTGGACAGGCTTCAACATGGTTTCATTTATATTGCTGAAGCCTCACACCGATGCCACATTACTGGCATCTAAATTTCCTGCTTTTGTAGAATCGCATGTCGGAAAAGAATTGAAGGACCAGCAAATGAGTGTTGCCTTTTTACTGGAGCCGCTAAGGCGCGTGTACCTTTACTCAACGCGGGATGGAAGCAAAACAGGAAACATCAACAACGTGTATATTTTTTCAATTGTGGCGGTGTTTATTTTGCTGATTGCCTGTATTAATTTTGTAAACCTAACTACTGCAAGAAGCGCTGAGCGTGCAAAAGAAGTAGGTATCAGGAAGGTAGCGGGTGCCGGCAGATTTCAGCTTGCACGCCAGTTTATTGCGGAAAGTGTGATCATATCTTTCATTGCTTTCATCATTTCTCTCCTGATGTGTTTGGCATTATTGCCGTTATTCAACCAACTTGCAGGCAAGGTAGTAAGCACACCGGTTTTTTACCACCCGATGTATATTCTTTCATTGCTTTGTCTCTCAGTTATGATCGGCATTATAGCCGGTCTGTATCCTGCTTTTGTATTATCATCGTTTAGGCCGGTAGTTGTTCTCAAAGGTCGTTTTTCAGACAGTGCCAGGGGAATGATATTAAGAAAGGGATTAGTGATTATACAATTTACAATATCTATCATTTTAATTATTGGAACGGTGGTTGTTTATACACAGCTAAATTATATGCGCAGCCAGGACCTGGGGTTTAATAAAGACCAAACTGTTGTAATTGATACAAACGGCGATAAAAATAAGGAGGTATTTAAGCAATCCCTTTCAACACTGCCCGGCGTGCTGTCTACCACTTTTTCTTCCAGTGTTCCGGGCAGTGGTAACGGTGCGGCCTATTCGAAACTGGAGGACCCTCATGGAGAAATGAAGGTAACCAGCCCTGATATTTATTTTGTGGACTTTGATTATATTAAACAGTTTAAAATAAAGCTAATTGCGGGCCGCGATTTTTCGGAACAGTTTGCTGCTGATACTACCCAGGCCATGGTAATCAACGAAGCTACCGCAAAGCTGATGGGCTATGCATCACCTAAACAGGCATTGGGCAAAAAGTTTGACCAATGGGGACGTCAGGGAAAGATAATCGGGGTAGTGAAAGATTTTCATTACCAGGCATTACAGGAGCCGATCAGGCCGCTAACGATGCGCATTGAGCCGGGAGGTTATCAACTTATCTCTATAAAAGTAGCTGCCAAAAATCTGCCGGCCACGGTTAAGAATATTGAAAGCAAATGGAACGAGATCATTCCGAATCGCCCGTTTGCCTATACTTTCCTGGATGAAACTTTTGACAAACAATACCGCTCTGAAGACCGGTTCGGAAACTTGTTTTTTTATTTTGCCATACTCGCCATTTTTATTTCGTGTATGGGATTGCTGGGTCTTGCTTCGTATAGTACGATTCAACGTACCAAAGAGATCGGCGTAAGAAAAGTATTGGGAGCCAGCGTAACTGATATTGTAAACCTGCTTTCGAAAGATTTTTTGAAATTGGTTTTAATAGCATTCGTTATTGCAGCGCCGGTGGCGTGGTTCTTCATGAGCAAATGGCTGAGAGATTTCGCCTATCGGGCCAGCCTTACCTGGTGGATGTTTTTATTTGCAGGAATTGCCGCCGTTATCATTGCCTTTGGTACTATTAGCTTCCAGGCAATAAAAGCAGCAATTGCTAACCCGGTGAAATCTTTGCGTACTGAATAGACGAACAAGTGAAAAGCCTGCCTGCTGTGAAGTTTAAGAACGGAATGGGGAATATAAAATAATAAAATAAAAATGCGGAACAAAGCTACTAACGGTAACATATAAACGATATAATTAAAATATTTTATATGCTTAAAAACTTTTTTAAAATTGCCTATAGAAATTTAATTCGTAACAAAGGTTTTTCAATTATTAATATAAGCGGCCTCGCAATTGGTATGGCAAGTGCTATGCTTATTTTGCTTTGGGTACAAAATGAATTAAGCTTCGATAATTTTTATAAAAATAAAGACAGGCTTTACCAGGCATGGAATAAGGACAAGGGAAGCGATGGCGCTATTGGCTCATGGAGTATAACTCCTAAAATTTTAGGGCCTTCTTTAAAAAAAGAGTATCCGGAAGTAGAACAAGCTACAAGAGTAGGCTGGGATGAGGCAATTCTCTTTACCGTTGGCGAAAAGAAAATAAATATTACCGGCACAATGGTTGATCCTGATTTTCTTACCATGTTCCAATTTCCTTTTATAAAAGGCGATATGAATACCGCACTTAACAATCCGGGTAATATTGTTGTTACAAAAAAATTGGCAATAAAATTATTTGGCAATGAAGAAGCGATGAACAAAATCGTAAGGCTTGATAACAAATATAATTTTACGGTTACCGGTGTTATGAAAGACTTGCCAAATAACACGCAATTTGATTTTGAATTTTTATTGCCATGGTCTTATATGAGTACTATTCACCAGGACGATAGTTCGTGGGACGATAACTCAACACATAATTATGTATTGCTGAAACCTAGTGCCAGTATAGCTTCTCTTAATTCTAAAATTAAAAATATTTATATAAAGAATGCGGGCCCCGGAACAACAACACAATCTTTTTTATATCCGGTAAGCAGGTTGCATTTGCATTCAAATTTTGAAAATGGAATTCCAACAGGTGGTAAAATTGAAACGGTAAAAGTTTTTATTTTAATAGCTGCATTTATCTTATTGATTGCCTGCATCAACTTTATGAACATGAGTACGGCACGTAGTGAGAAACGTGCGAAAGAAGTCGGCATTCGCAAAGTAGTGGGTGCGGGAAAAAAATCTTTGATAGGACAATTTTTAGGAGAAAGTATTTTAATCGCTTTTCTTGCGGGCATTCTTGCATTAATTATTGTGCAGCTTTGTTTGCCGGCATTCAATACGCTCACCAAAAAAGAATTGTTTATTGAATATGGAAATGCTTATTTCTGGCTTGCTTTTATTGGCTTCATTTTATTTACAGGAATTATTGCCGGAAGTTATCCTGCATTTTTTCTTTCTTCTTTCAGGCCTGTGGCTGTTTTAAAAGGAACATTTAAAAAAGTAAATGCGCTTGTAACCCCCAGGAAAATTTTAGTAGTACTGCAATTTACGTTTGCCATTGTTATGATTGTTTGCACCATTATTATTGAAAAGCAAATAAGGTATGCGCAGGAAAGAGAAGTTGGATACAGCAAAAATAATCTTGTATACACTTTTCTTTCCGGTGATATGTTTAAAAATTATGATCTCATTAAAAATGATTTAATAAATAAAGGCATTGCAACATCTGTTACTAAAACGAGTGCACCGTTAACAGAAGGATGGAGTTCGGGCGGTGCAGGCTGGCAGGGGAAAGATCCTAATTTAAAAATTGAATTTAATTTTTATAATGCAGATGATGCTATTGTGAAAACTGCTGGGTTGAAACTTGTAGTGGGCAGGGATCTTGATCTTAAAAATTATCCTACCGATTCAAATGCTGTTATTTTAAATGAAACTGCCGTGAAAGTTATGGGTTTTAAAAATCCTATCGGTCAGATAATAGACCCTGGCGCATGGAATACTGACTGGCATGTAATTGGTGTAGTAAAAGATTTTATCCTGCAATCTCCTTATGAACCCATAAAGCCGATGGTGATACAGGGAGCAAAAGCAAACTGGTTCAATCTTATTCATGTTAAGTTCAGCAATAAAAGAACTACTTCGCAGAATCTGGCAGCAATGGAAAATGTTTTCAAACAATACAATCCTGAATACCCGTTCGAATATCATTTTATTGATGAGCAGTATGCAAAGAAGTTTAGTGATGAACAAACAACAGGAACACTAACGGCATTTTTTGCAGGGCTTACTATTTTTATTTCATGTCTTGGTTTGTTTGGTCTTGCAACATATATGGCTGAGAATCGAATTAAGGAAATTGGCGTTCGCAAAGTATTGGGCGCCTCAGTGCAAAGCATTGCAACATTATTATCAAAAGACTTTATAAAGCTGGTAATAATATCAATTGTTATTGCTTCACCTGTTGCCTGGTGGTCTATGGATAAATGGCTGCAGGGTTATAATTACCATATTAAAATTTCATGGCTCATTTTTATTGAAGCGGGTTTGCTCGCCATTTTTATTGCGTTACTAACGGTTAGCTTCCAGGCAATAAAAGCAGCGGTTGCAAATCCTGTGAAGAGTTTGAGAACGGAATAAATATAATAACTAACGTATAAGCCTAAATGTAAAAATTATTGCAATGCTGAAGAATTATTTCAAAATCGCCTGGCGAAATATTATTAAATACCGCTTTCATTCGTTAGTGAATATTGGTGGCCTGGCTGTAGGTATTGCATTTTCATTTTTAATTGGCGCTTATGTGTGGGATGCATTCCGGGTAAATAGTTCATTGAAAAATGAAAACAGTCAATATATCATTCAAAGCAGGTATGGTAATGATCCTACTCTCTCGCTTACAACGGTTGGCAATCTTGCCAAAGCATTGAAAGAACAATATCCTGATTTGGTTGCCAACTATTACCGCTGGGATGGAATTACTTCGACAGTTTCAAAAGGCGATAAACATTTCAGGGAAGGCATGCAAATTAATGACAGCACTATTTTTTCTATGTATGGTTTTCCTGTTTTGTATGGCAATACCAAAACAGCATTTAATGATCCTTTCTCCGTAATAGTTACTGAAGAAATTGCAATAAAGTATTTTGGTAAAACCAATGTTATCGGCCAAACACTTACTATAGATAATTTCTCCGGTGGTAAACATGATTTTATGATAAGCGCTGTATTAAAATCATTGCCTGATAATTCTGTAACAAAAATTAATGACAATAACATCAATGGAGTTTTCCTGCCATTGACGTCAGTCAATTTTTTTAACAGGCAAATAGATAGCTGGAACAATACATCGATTGTTAGTTATGTAGAATTACAAAAAGGTATTACACCAAAACGATTGCAACAGCCAATGCAATATCTTATTCAGCATAATACGCCGCCGAATATCAGCAGTCAAATACATACAGTACTTATTTCTTTAAATGACTATTATATTGAGGCCAATAATAATCTCGTTAAAAAAATGTTGTACACGCTTTCATGTATTGCAGCTTTTATTTTATTAATGGCCATCACTAACTTCATCAATATTTCTATCAGCAAAGCATCTTCACGCATGAAAGAAATTGGTGTGCGCAAAGTATTGGGTGGAATGAAAAAGCAATTGATATTTCAATTCTTAACAGAATCAGTATTACTTGTTTTCTTTTCAATATTAGTGGCGCTTGTAATGTATCAGTTTATGCGTCCTTATTTAAGCAGTGTATTGGGTAAAGAAATTCCAACGCCATTCAACTTTCCTTTCTACATATATTTTGTGCCGGTATTACTTGCGCTTGCAATTGGTTTGCTTGCCGGTATTTATCCCGCTTTGGTTTTATCATCTTTAAAATCTGCTGAAGTAATAAAAGGAAAACTTACATCAGTAAAAGAAAATATATTGATGCGTAAATCATTAGTGGCATTTCAATTTTGTATTGCATCCGTTGTATTAATTGGTAGCATCATTATTTCAAAACAGGTAAGTTATTTTTTTAGTAAAGATTTGGGTTATGATAAAGAATACCTGCTTTCTGCACAAGTGCCAAGAGACTGGAGTGCGCAAGGTGTAGCACACATGGAAACTATACGCAATGAAATTACTTCCATGCCACAGGTAAGCAATGCATCATTGTCATGGGAAATACCCAATGGCAATAATGGAAACGGAGCAGCGTATAAACCAAGCCAGGATTCATCTGCAGCAAGCTATACAGAGCTTTTTACTACTGATGAAAATTATGCAGACACTTATAAAGTGCCAATGGCTGCGGGTAGTTTTTTTAATAGTAATGAAGCATATGATTCTTCAAAAATTGTTATCAATGAAACTTTTGCAAAAAAGTTTGGCTGGGAGAATGCGCATGACGCTATTAACCAGCAAATAAAATTGCAAGGGTATGGTAACACCATCTTTACCATTTCGGGCGTAGTGAAAGATTTTCATTTGTGGAGCATGCAGGGCAGCATTCCTGTAATGACTTTTGTAAATGTAAAGCTGAATCCATTTTACCGCTATTTTACAATTAGGTTAAAGCCAGGCAATGTTGCAGAAGAAGTTGCTGCCTTGCAAAAAAAATGGTCTGCATTAATGCCCGGCGCTCCGTTTGAATACCGTTTCATGGATGAGACCTTACAAAAGATTTACAGCACAGAATTGCAATTGCAAAAAGCTGCTTATACGGCCACAGTTCTATCCTTAATAATTGTTTTGTTGGGCATACTTGGCTTAGTTTCTTTAAGCATTCAAAAACGCACTAAAGAGATTGGTATAAGAAAAGTGTTAGGCTCTTCTGTTGCAGGCATTATCTCATTATTTATAAAAGAATTTGTATTAGTGATTTTAATCGGGGGAGTAATTGCATGTCCGTTGACCTATATAATTATGCATAACTGGTTACAAGGTTATGCTTATAGAATTAATATAACAGCACAACCATTTATTATTTCGATTGTGTGTTTAGTATTAATAACAGCATTGCTTATTTGTGTACAAACAGTTAAAGCTGCTGTTGTAAATCCTGTAAAAAGTTTAAGAACAGAATAACAATGAATAAATAATAATAAACCACTCACAACTATAATGTATGCTAAAAAATTATTTCAAAATCGCCTGGCGAAATCTTATTAAAAGCAAAGGGTATTCCCTGATAAATATTCTTGGCCTTGCAACTGGTATGGCGGTAGCAATGCTAATTTCACTATGGATTTGGGATGAGGTTACTTACGATAAATATCACACTAATCATGCGCAGCTTGCCCAGGTAATGACCACTTTTATTGACAACGATAATAAGATGGAAACCGGCCAGGCGGTTTGTATGCCTATCGGCGATGAATTGCGTAATAAATATGGGAGTGATTTTAAAAATGTATCAATGGCTTCCTGGAATTTCGGCCATGTGTTAGTGGTTGGTGATAAAAAAATTACGGGAAACGGTATGTGGGTTGACGCAAATTTTCCTTCTATGTTTTCATTAAAAATGATAAAAGGAAATATCAAAGCATTAAGTGACCTTTCATCGATTTTAATAAATGCTTCGCTGGCAAAAACATTGTTTGGAAATACTGACGCTATAAATAAAACCATACGTCTTGATAATAAAGATAATTACAAGATAGCCGGGGTGTTCGAAGACTTTCCACACAATACCACATTAAATGATACTAAAT
>CBIGQT010000092.1:0-8416 GCA_966191655.1 uncultured Ginsengibacter sp. | reverse complement strand
AGGAATTGAATGGTTTCAAAATTTAAAGAATAGTATTTCAGCAGATAAGAAAGTAGGATTAAAATTTATCAGCCAGGTTTCAGAATTAATGAAAGATGAACCGGTGATTGAAAAAAATGAAATATTGCAAAAACGAATTCACGCAGCAGCAAATCATTTCGAATCAAAATTTTCTGCATACCAGCATTCAATTCAAAACCATCCTTTAATTACCGAGAGCAGGGAAGCTGCTAATACTGTCAATGAATTTTTAAATCAATTGATACTCTCTGTTTACACCACAAATTATTTTTTGCAATATTGTAAAAATTCTTTTTCCGTTACTTCTTTTCTTCAGCATAAATTAAAATTTGCGCAACCAAGGTTTAGCCTTTCTATTTATGCAAGTGGGAAAAAACAACCTTATACAGATGTTCCCAATGTTGAATTGTATAATACGCTAAAAAACTGGCGTGATAAGGTTTGTGAAGAAACAGGTTTGCCAATTTATATGGTTGCCAACAAAGTTACATTGGCTGAAATTGCCACTTACCTTCCGTTAAATAAAAAAGATTTGCTATTAATCAGTGGTTTTGGAAAAGCTAAGGTTGATAAATATGGCGATGATATTTTACAGGCAGTACAAAATTATTGCACAGATAATAATATCGAAACGAATATAGCTGCTAAAGAGTTCAATCCAAAACGACAACGAAAGGAAAAAAATGAGGAAATAAAGGCCGATACAAAAACACTTTCTTATAATTTATATAAAGAGGGAAAACCTATTGCTGAGATTGCCAAAGAAAGAAATATGGCAGTTGTTACTGTCGAAGGTCATCTCGCATGGTTTGTTGGTAATGGCGATGTTGACATAAATAAATTAGTTTCTTTGGAAAAACAACTCCTTATAAAAGCTGCTGCAACTTTATATGGTATAGAAAGTTATAAAGCTTTAAAGGAAAATTTACCTGAAAATATTAGCTATGGTGAAATAAAATTGGTATTGGCTTCAAAATAAATAAGAGAATAAATATGCAATTATTTTCGTAGCATAAAATTCAATATTGCTAATACAGAACCAATAATTGCCAGAAATTGTACAACACCAACCAGATAAATAGAACGCATAATGTCTATTTTATCTTCCTTAACAAGAAAGGTATCTTTACGATTATTGAACTCCGATGTAACTTCAGATTTCACAAAATCAACTGATTGTTGTGCCTCACTGTCTCCCAATTTTGTTTTTAAAGCATTGTATAATTGTATCTCAGAAATACTCATAATAGTAAAGATAATAAAAGTTGTATAAAAATAATAGTATTTAAACTTTTCCCCTTACCTTTGCCCTCCCAAAAAAAGTTCTTTAGTAGAAATCATTATATGGGAGTTTCGATTTAATCGGAACGCTAACACCAAAAAATTAATTATGGCAAAAGAAATAACAGGCTTTGTCAAACTCCAATGTAAAGGAGGACAAGCCAATCCGGCACCACCAATAGGCCCTGCTCTCGGTTCAAAAGGTATTAATATCATGGAGTTCTGCAAGCAATTCAATGCGAGAACACAGGATAAGCAAGGAAAAGTTCTTCCGGTTCTCATTACAGTGTACGCCGATAAATCATTTGAATTTATTATTAAAACTCCTCCTGCAGCAGTACAATTAAAAGATGCCGCTAAAATTCAAAGTGGCAGCAAAGAGCCTAACCGCAATAAAGTTGGCAAGGTTTCCTGGACGCAGGTTGAAGAAATAGCCAAAGATAAAATGGCTGATCTTAACGCTTTTACTTTGGAAAGCGCTATGAAAATGGTTGCCGGAACAGCACGAAGCATGGGCTTAACTGTTGAAGGAGCTGCTCCCTGGAGTAAAAATTAATTGCAGGTTTTGCCTTTAAGCAAATTTTAAATTTTTTCAAAAATGATTACTAAGAAAAGAAAAGAAGCCAACGCTAAAGTTGATCAAAATAAAACCTATTCACTTAAAGAAGCTTCATCGTTAATAAAAGATATCAATACAACTAAATTTGATAGTTCTGTTGATCTTCATATTCGTTTGGGAGTTGATCCTAAAAAAGCTGATCAGGCAGTACGCGGTACTGTATCGCTTCCTCATGGAACCGGTAAAACAAAAAAAGTATTAGTGCTTTGTACACCTGATAAGGAACAGGCAGCAAAAGACGCAGGTGCTGATTTTGTAGGTCTTGATGAATTTATTACTAAAATTGAAGGTGGGTGGACAGATGTAGATGTTATTATTGCGACTCCTTCAGTAATGCCCAAGATTGGTAGGTTAGGTAAAGTATTAGGGCCAAGAAACCTGATGCCAAACCCTAAAACCGGCACCGTTACTAATGATGTTGTTGCAGCAATTAGTGATGTAAAAGGTGGTAAGATCGCTTTTAAAGTTGATAAAGTAGGAATTGTTCATGCATCAATTGGCAGAGTAAGTTTTTCTTCTGATAAAATTGAGGCTAACAGCCAGGAGTTGATAAACGCAATCATCAAATTAAAACCATCTACATCAAAAGGTATTTATTTAAAAAGCCTAAGCATGGCAAGTACCATGAGCCCCGGAATCACAATAGATGCAAAATCTGTTCAGAATTAATAAAAAATTATTTGCTTGGGTTGTAATTGCAATTCAAAAGCAGCAAAACAAATTGTATGAATAAAGAACAAAAGCAGGAAGTGATAGATACTTTGAAGAATAAGTTTTCTCAGTATTCTAATTTCTATATAACAGATACGCAGCAGCTTAGTGTAGCACAAATTAACAATCTTCGTCGCCATTGTTTTGATAAAAATGTGGAGATGAAAGTGGCTAAGAATACTCTTATAAAAAAGGCGCTTGAGAGCCTGGACAGTGATAAATATTCCGGAGTATATGACTCATTACACCAGGTAACTGCACTGATGTTTAGCGAAAGTCCTAAAGATCCGGCTCTTATCATAAGCAGCTTTCGTAAAGAGCTCAATGGCGAAAAACCTTTTTTAAACGGTGATATTTTTGTCGGCGACAATCAATTAATTGCTCTTACAAAAATTAAGACAAAAAATGAATTGATTGGCGAAGTAATAGGATTATTAATGTCACCAATTCAAAGAGTAATTGGCGCTTTGCAAAACAGGCCTGAAACTGTGGAAAAAAGTGAAACTATAGCCGCAACAACTGAAGCTAAAGTGGAAGTGCCAGCAGCTAAAGCCGAAACCCATGTGCCAACAACAGAAGCGGCAGTTGAAACCGAACTAAAGGCAGAAGCAGAAGTTTCAAAACCAGAGGCACAGGCTGAAGGAACGGAACCAAAAGCTGAAGCTTAATTGTAACAGGTTGTGTTATTAATAAAATAAGGTACTCATTAAATAAACAATTTTTTTAAAACCCTCCGACGGACCCTGATCACTTTCAGGGAGAGAAGCCGGAAAAAATTAAATCAAAAAAAATGGCAGACGTAAAATCATTAGCTGAAAATCTAGTAAGCTTAACAGTAAAAGAAGTTCAGGAATTAGCTGAATTCTTAAAATCAGAATATGGTATTGAACCAGCGGCAGCAACAGTTGTAGCCAGTGCAGACGCAGGTGGTGGCGCCGCAGCCGTTGAAGAAAAAACATCTTTCAACGTTATTCTAAAAGCTCCGGGAGCTAACAAACTGGGTATTGTAAAAATTGTAAAAGAACTTACAGGCCTTGGATTGAAAGAAGCAAAAGACCTGGTTGACGGCGCTCCTAAAGCAATTAAAGAAGGTGTTGATAAAGCGACTTCAGAAGATATTAAAAATAAGCTTACTGAAGCCGGAGCAGACGTTGAAATACAATAATATTTTGTATTAAATATTTGCAAAGGCCGGGGATGTACTTCGGCCTTTGTGTACTTAAAGCATTTTTGATTTAATATATCTTAATGTAAAATTTCTCTAAAATATTCTTTAGCGGAAGTCACTTTTAAGATATTTGAATAATTATGCTTACTTTTGCACTCCTTTATTTTCGGGTAACTGACAAAATACCTGTAATTACCCTTGTAAAGGTGCTCTCACTTTAAAATATTTTAAGTAAAATATGGCTCCAACTAAAGTAGCTCCAGATCAAAGAATCAGTTTTGGAAAAATTGAACATTTGGCGGAAAGCCCTGATCTATTGGGGATACAGATACAATCTTTTAAAGATTTTTTCCAGTTAGAAACAACGCCCGATAAACGAAATGTTGAGGGCTTATTTCGTGTATTTAAGGAAAATTTTCCTATTACCGATACACGTAATATTTTCATGCTGGAATTTCTTGACTATTTCGTAGATCCTCCGCGATACACTATTGAAGAGTGCATTGAAAGAGGTCTTACATATGCTGTTCCTCTGAAAGCTAAGCTCCGGCTTAGTTGTAATGATGAAGAGCATGTGGATTTTCAGACAATCGTTCAGGACGTTTTCCTTGGAAATATTCCCTACATGACTCCGAGAGGAACCTTTGTAATTAATGGTGCTGAAAGAGTGGTGGTGAGTCAATTGCACCGGTCTCCAGGTGTATTTTTTGGTCAATCAGTGCATCCTAACGGAACTAAGATTTATTCTGCCAGGGTTATTCCTTTTAAAGGTGCCTGGATGGAATTTGCTACAGACATTAATAATGTAATGTATGCATACATCGATCGTAAGAAAAAATTTCCTGTAACAACTTTGTTGCGTTCTATCGGCTACGAAACTGATAAAGATATTCTGGAACTTTTCGGAATGGCTGAAGAGATTAAGGCCGATAAAAAAACGCTTCATGCTAACATTGGTAAGCGGTTAGCAGCAAGAGTTCTCCGCACGTGGGTTGAAGATTTTGTTGATGAAGATACCGGTGAAATAGTAAGCCTTGAAAGAAATGAAATAGTGTTGGAGAGAGACACTATTTTAGATGACGACAATATCGCAATGATTCTCGAGCTGGAAGTTAAAAGTGTTTTCATTCAGAAAGAAGAAGTAAGCGGTGATTATGCTATTATTTATAACACATTAAATAAAGATACTTCTAACAGTGAAATTGAAGCAGTGCAGCATATTTACCGCCAGTTGCGTGGTGCAGATGCTCCTGATGATGAAACAGCACGTGGTATTATTGATAAATTATTCTTTAGCGATAAGCGTTATGATCTTGGAGAGGTAGGCCGTTATAAAATTAACCGCAAGCTTGGTTTAAATTATCCGATTGAAAAGAAAGTTTTAACCAAGGAGGATATAATTGCTATAATAAAATATCTCGTTTTGCTTACAAATGCAAAAAGTGAAATTGACGATATTGATCATTTAAGCAATCGTCGCGTACGTACAGTGGGAGAACAGTTATATGCCCAGTTTGGTGTTGGCCTTGCACGTATGGCACGTACTATCCGCGAACGCATGAACGTGAGAGATAATGAAGTATTTACCCCGGTTGACTTGATTAATGCAAGAACCTTATCATCCGTTATAAATTCATTTTTTGGAACATCACAGTTATCTCAATTTTTAGATCAAACAAATCCGTTAAGTGAAATAACGCACAAGCGCCGTATTTCAGCCCTAGGTCCCGGCGGTTTAAGCAGGGAGCGTGCTGGATTTGAAGTACGTGATGTTCACTATTCACATTATGGTCGTCTTTGTACTATCGAAACTCCAGAAGGTCCGAATATCGGTTTGATATCTACACTTTGCGTGCATGCCAAAATTAATGAAATGGGTTTCATTGAAACTCCATATCGTAAAGTTCATGACGGTCATGTAGACATGAAAAAAGTGTATTTCTTAAGTGCTGAAGAAGAAGATACGGCAAAGATTGCACAGGCCAATGCACCACTTGATGAAAAATCAAACTTTGTAAATGATAAAGTGAAATCAAGGGAAACCGGTGATTTTCCTATTCTTGATAAAAATGAAGTAGAATATATGGATGTGGCTCCAAACCAAATCGTTGGTTTAAGTGCTTCGTTAATTCCATTTCTTGAGCATGATGATGCCAACAGAGCATTGATGGGTTCAAACATGCAAAGACAGGCTGTTCCGTTGATTCTTCCACAAGTGCCTATTGTTGGTACAGGGCTTGAAGGAAAGGCAGCCCGTGATGCAAGAATTCAAATACATGCTGATGGAGATGGTGTTGTTGAATATGTAGATGCAAACGAAATTCATGTTAGATATAATAGAAATCAATCTCAAAAATTAGTAAGCTTTGAAGAAGATTTGATCATTTATAGGCTTACAAAATTTATTAAGACAAATCAGAGTACTTGTATTAATCTTCGTCCTGCGGTTAAGAAAGGACAAACTGTAAAATCAGGGGATTTTCTAACGGAAGGTTATGCAACTAAAGATGGTGAATTGGCACTGGGTCGCAATTTGAAAGTTGCATTCATGCCATGGAAAGGTTACAACTTTGAGGATGCTATTGTTATCAGCGAAAAAGTTGTAAAAGAAGATTTATTTACATCCATACATATCGATGAATTTGAATTGGAAGTAAGAGATACAAAATTGGGAGAAGAAGAACTAACTCCTGATATTCCCAACGTAAGTGAAGAGGCTACTAAAGATCTTGATCAATATGGTGTAATAAGAATTGGTGCACAGGTTAAAGAAGGCGATATTCTTATCGGAAAAATCACCCCAAAAGGCGAAAGCGATCCGACACCGGAAGAAAAATTATTGAGAGCTATTTTCGGTGATAAGGCTGGTGATGCAAAAGACGCTTCACTAAAAGCGCCAAGCGGTACGGAAGGTGTTGTTATTGATAAGAAATTATTCCAGCGTGCGAAAAAGGATAAGAATGGCAAAGTAAAAGAGAAAGCTTCTCTTGAAAAAATAGATAAAACACATGAGAAGAATGAAGCAGATCAGTTGGAATTACTTATCAGCAAGCTCCTGGTTTTATTGAAAGATAAAAATTCAGCAGGTGTAAGCAATAACTTTGGTGAAATGCTTATTGGAAAGGGTTCTAAATTCACTCCTAAAAACCTTGCTAATATCGACTACCAAAATGTAAATCCATTAGGATGGACAGAGGAGGCCAAGACTGATGATCACATCAATACCTTACTTCATAACTATAATATTAAATACAATGAGGAATTAGGAAGATATAAGAGAGAGAAATTTAATATTTCAATTGGGGATGAATTACCGGCAGGTGTTTTAAAGCTTGCAAAAGTTTATCTAGCAGTTAAGCGTAAATTAAAGGTTGGTGATAAAATGGCTGGCCGTCATGGGAATAAAGGTATCGTTGCCAAGATAGTGAGACAGGAAGATATGCCTTTCCTTGAAGATGGAACTCCGGTGGATATTGTATTAAATCCATTGGGTGTACCAAGCCGTATGAACCTCGGCCAGATTTATGAAACAGTTTTGGGTTGGGCTGGTGAAAAATTAGACAAAAGATATGCCACACCTATATTTGATGGAGCTTCAGTTGACGAAATTGCTGAGCAAATTGCTAAAGCAAATCTTCCAACTTTCGGCCACACTTATTTATATGATGGAGAAACAGGGGATCGTTTCGATCAAAAAGCGACCGTGGGTATCATTTATGTTATAAAGCTGCACCACATGGTTGATGATAAAATGCATGCACGTTCTATCGGGCCATACAGCTTAATCACGCAACAGCCTTTGGGTGGTAAAGCACAATTTGGTGGCCAGCGTTTCGGTGAAATGGAAGTGTGGGCATTGGAAGCTTATGGCGCATCTAATATTCTGCAGGAGTTGCTTACATTAAAATCTGATGATATTATCGGAAGAGCTAAAACTTATGAGGCAATTGTAAAAGGTGATAATATACCAAGGCCCGGTGTTCCTGAATCATTCAATGTATTGGTTCATGAATTAAGAGGTTTGGGATTAGACCTGCAGTTTGAATAAGCTCTCTTTGTAATAACAAAGAAAAATTAAAAACATAACTGTTGAAGTATATGAATCTTCAACGGTTCAAAGAATAAAAATACTATGATAAGAAAAGAAAATCGTCCACGTCCAACGTTTTCTCAAATTACAATCGGCCTTACTTCTCCTGATTCAATTCTTGAAAGAAGCTATGGTGAAGTATTAAAGCCTGAAACAATTAACTATCGTACTTACAAACCTGAAAGAGATGGTTTGTTCTGCGAAAGAATATTCGGGCCGGTAAAAGATTATGAATGTGCCTGCGGAAAGTATAAGCGTATCCGTTATAAAGGAATCGTTTGCGACCGTTGCGGTGTAGAAGTTACTGAAAAGAAAGTACGTCGTGAAAGAATGGGACATATTAAGTTAGTAGTTCCTGTTGTTCACATTTGGTATTTCAAATCATTGCCAAATAAAATTGGTTACCTGCTTGGAATGAGTTCCAAGAAATTGGAAACTATTGTTTATTACGAGCGATATGTGGTGATACAGACTGGTATTCGCGCAGACAAAGGTCAGAACTACGGAGATCTTTTGACCGAAGAAG
>CBIGQT010000091.1:0-8466 GCA_966191655.1 uncultured Ginsengibacter sp. | reverse complement strand
GCAGACCGTTTGCTCGAATTTACCCATACTATTACTGACCGTGAAATGCAGGCGCAGGTATTGGATGATATGGACCTCGAAAGAGAAAAGGGAATTACCATAAAAAGCCATGCCATTCAAATAAATTATCCATTTAACGGAACGGAGTATGTATTAAATCTTATTGATACCCCGGGCCATGTTGATTTTAGCTATGAAGTAAGCCGGGCGCTTGCCGCATGTGAAGGAGCCTTGCTTTTAGTGGACGCTACACAGGGGATACAGGCACAAACCATTTCTAATCTGTATCTCGCCATTGATAACGATCTTGAAATTATCCCGGTCATCAATAAAATTGATATGGACGGCGCCATGATCCCGGAAGTTGAAGACCAGATTATAGAATTAATTGGCTGCAAACAGGAAGATATTTTGCACGCAAGCGCTAAAACCGGAATTGGCATTGAAGAGATACTAACGGCGATCATTAATCGAATTCCAGCGCCCGGAGGTAACTATGATGCTCCTTTGCAGGCATTGATTTTTGACAGTGTTTTCAATAGTTTCAGGGGAATTATAGTTTACTACCGCATTTTTAACGGAGTGCTTAGAAAGAATGAAAAAATAAAATTTTCTAACACAGGTAAAGAATATGGAGCCGATGAAGTAGGTGTTTTAAAAATAGGGTTGTCGCCCAGGCAGGAAGTTAGAGCGGGGGATGTAGGTTATGTTATTACCGGTATAAAAAATGCAAAAGAAGTAAAGGTGGGAGACACTATTACCACAACGGCAAATCCTTGTAAGGAATCTATTAAGGGTTTTGAAGAAGTAAAGCCCATGGTTTTTGCGGGAATTTTTCCGGTGAACACAGATGAATTTGAAGAGTTGCGTGATTGTATGGAAAAGCTGCAATTGAATGACGCATCGCTAACTTTTGAGCTGGAAACCTCACAGGCATTGGGTTTTGGTTTCCGCTGCGGATTTCTTGGAATGCTTCACATGGAAATAATACAGGAGCGCCTTGAAAGAGAATTTAATCAAACAGTAATTACAACGGTTCCTAACGTAAGTTTTATTGCCTATACAACTAAGGGGGAAAAAATTATAGTAAACAACCCTACCCAAATGCCTGACCCAAGCCGGATCGAAAAGATTGAAGAGCCTTTTATAAAGGCTCAGATTATTACAAAACCAGAATACATTGGTAACATAATGACACTTTGTATCGGCAAACGCGGGCTTCTTATTAACCAGGGATATTTAACGCCAACCCGCGTGGAACTTACTTTTGAGATGCCACTTACTGAAATTGTTTTTGATTTTTATGACAGGCTTAAAAGTGTTACAAGAGGATACGCTTCGTTTGATTATCATCCTATCGGTTATCGTGAAAGTGATATTGTAAAGATGGATATCTTATTGAACGGAGATAAAGTAGATGCATTAAGTTCATTAATACATCGCATGCGGTCACAGGATTTTGGAAGAAAGCTTTGTGAAAAATTAAAAGAATTGGTTCCGCGGCAACAATTTCAAATTGCTATACAAGCTGCTATCGGAGCTAAAATTGTTGCACGCGAAAATATCAGCGCTATGCGCAAAGATGTAACTGCAAAATGTTATGGTGGTGATATAAGCAGGAAAAGGAAATTACTGGAGAAGCAAAAAGAAGGTAAAAAAAGAATGAAACAAATAGGAAACGTGGAAGTGCCACAGGAAGCCTTCCTGGCAGTTCTTAAACTTGATGAATAAATACTTTTTTAATTAAATCTTGCGTTATGACAAAATTTTCGCTTAATGATGAAATGAATATTGAGGTAAGAGTTTTACTGATTGCAAAAGGAAGTGATGAACCTGTTTCGGGAAATGAATATACGGTTCGATTATTTGATAAAGATATTTTTAACGATGATTTTTTGGGAGAGAGTTCACCTAATGAAGAGGGTCTTGCAACATTCACCATTACAGAAAAAGATTTTTCAGGCTTTGCAAAACTTGATGATAAGCCTGATTTTTATTTTGTTGTTTATAAAAATAATCTTCCCATTTTTAAAAGCCGGGTTATGAAAAATCTTGACCTTACCAATTTTGAAGAATTTAAAATGACCGAAGGTGAAGTTGTTGATTTGGGAACCTTTTTAATTGATGCGTAATATTTATTACTCATTTCATTTCTTTGGTACATCCTTCACCGGGGCAGGAGGAATACTATCAGTTGCCTCTTCATTATTTGCCGGCATTCTGTTACTTAACTTTGATTCATCAATATTTCCCTGTGCGTCTCTTATAGGTGCGGGAACCGGTTCCTGACCTTCGGCAGTTTTTTGAGTAAACACTTTCTGGATGTGAATCCATTTCCCATCTTTCCATATTAACCCTTCATAATCTCCATCAGGTATGTAAGTATATTTTTTCTTCGGTTCGCCCGTTTCCGAAATTAAATGCTCATATATAATTATATCCTGGTCCGGATCATAAGTTAAACGAGGGCCGGCATTTTTCTTATATTCCATAATATATCTTGCCGGATATTTTTTTACAGTGCTATTGTCCTGGAAACTAAAATAAGACCCTCCGAATATTGGCTTACCATCATTAAATGTAAGAATTTCAATAACTTTTTTGTTGCTGTTAATATTATTTTCATCATAGCCAAGCAATGTATAATAATTTTTACCGAAGGCCTGCTTTTCAATAATTTTATAATAAACTGCGCCCATCCACCCAAAATTATTTCCAATAGTATCTTCCTCATCAACAGTAACATCCGATTTATCAATTAGAGGAAAAAGTTCCAGTGAGCCATCGGTAGTCCTCATCTGAATGGCACCATGCTGGCGGGTTACATTATCATTTACTACCATTTGCCAGGTAAATATTTTAAAAGAACTATCCGGAGGCGTTAGCTTTGAAATAGTTAGCAGTGAGTCAAAATGATAATAAAATGAGTTCTTAATTTTTAAGGCTCTAACAAACATTTTGGTAAACTGGCTATCTGCTGCAAAACGTTCTGCAGCTGTTCTCCCCTGTATTATTTGTAAAGCGAATGTTTTAAGGGAGTCTTCTTTTTTTTGTATATCCTTCATTTCAGAACCGGAAATTTGCGCAAAGCAGAAATTGCTGACAAGAAAAAAAGTAATGAAAAAAAAGCACGGTTTATTCATCAAAATATTTTGAACAAAGAAAACAGAAATTAGTGAATTATATTGTTAAGCAGCAAAATTTAACTAAGCTATAATGACCTTGCAACAGCTATAAGATCATTAAATACAAGATCAATATCAGCATGATTAAGATCAACATCTTTTCTTGTTGTAGGCAAAAAAATATTTATAGCAATATTCAAATTTCTTCCAAATTTCATGTCGCTTAAAGTATTTCCAATCATGATACTTTTTGAAAAATTAATTTCAGGAAAATCTTTCTGTGCCTGTAAACCCATGCCCGGATTTGGTTTCCGGTTGGGACTGTCAGTTTCAAAATCTATCGAATAATAAATTTTGTCAATTCTTCCCCCGGCATTTTCAAATTCTGCAAGCATGTTTTTGTGAATGAGTTCAAGATCTTCCAACTTTGTAAGTCCCTTGGCTACTCCGCGTTGATTAGTGACTATAAAGATTTTACCAAACTTTTCAGAAAAAATTTTCAATGCTTCTTTAGCTCCCTCATAAAATTTAAATTCTTCCCATTTATGAATATAATCTTCATGTTTCTCATCATTGATTACTCCATCCCTGTCAAGAAATAAGGTCCATGTTTTATCTATTTTGGAAAAATTAATCATGTTATGCGTTACATTTTTAATTTTCGACTCTTAGTTCTTCCTGCGCTCTTTCATAGTCTTCAGGAATACCAATATCAATAAAATATTCGTCTTGTATCAATCCATACAATTTTCTTTCCCCGACAAATTTTTCCAAATAATCTTTTTCCAAAGAAAATTTATAAGGAAGTTTTTCTTTATTGAAATTTTCTGCATTAAGCGCATACACGCCACCGTTAATTAAGCCCTCGCTGTAAAATTGCTTTTCTTTAAACGATTTAACCGAACTTTCAGTACCCAATTCAACCACACCGTACCTGTCAAAATTGGTTATTGGCTTCAGACACAAAGTGCAATCCGAATTGTGTTCTAAATGAAAGTCATTTAGTTGATGAAGATTTATTTTAAACAGGGTATCCCCATTACAAACAAGAATGTTTTTTTCAAAAGATTTTGCAATAGCGAATTTAATGGCACCCCCTGTTCCTAAGGGTTCTTCTTCAATTGAAAATTGAAACTTGAAATTTGAAATTTGAATATTGCTTACATATTCAATTATACTTTCATTTTTATATCCAACAGAAAAAATAAAACTATTAATTCCTTGTTGTTGAAGATGAGCTATAACATAATGCAGAAAAGGTTTTCCGGCGACAGGTGCCATGCATTTAGGCAGTTCTGATACAACAGAACGCAATCTTGTTCCAAGGCCGCCTGCTAAAATAATAGCTTCTCTAATCATTGGTTTCTGCAAAATAAATTTCTTCAACAAGCTGGCAAATGATATGACCAAGGGTTATATGGCTTTCCTGTATTCTCGGCGTATCATCGGAAGGAATATTTATTAAATAATCGGCATGTTGTTTTAATTTACCTCCTGTAGAACCGGTGAAAGCAATGGTGAACATTTTCTTTTCATGCGCTACCTCAAAGGCGCTTACAATATTTTTACTATTACCCGATGTGCTAAGTCCTACCAACACATCGCCTTCATTTCCGGTGCCTTTTATTAGCCTTGAATAAATAACATCATAACTATAATCGTTTGCAACCGCAGTTATGTAGGAAGTATTGCAGTGTAAAGCTTCTGCTGGTAATGCATCGCGGTCGGTATAAAATCTACCACTGAATTCTGCAGCGAGGTGTTGTGCATCTGATGCACTTCCTCCGTTACCACAGAATAAAACTTTGTTACCGTTTTCAAAAGCCTTTACAATTATGTTTACACAATCCGTAACGGTTTGTAATAATTTTGTGTCTGCGAGTATTTGTGTTTTTACATCAATAGATGCCTGTATAATATTTTTTATTTTTTCCATTGGGTTATTCTTTTATTGTTATGCGCACCAGGTTGTCAATCCAAATTTTGTAAATGTATAATTCTTCACTTCTCCGCCAAATTTATTTAATTCATCAATCACCGCATGATGTGAATTTCCGGGACAATAAAAAATCATAAAGCCACCACCACCTGCACCACTTATTTTTCCACCCGTTGCACCCGATTTTTTTGCTGCTTCATAAATTTCTTCAATACGGCTGTTGCTGATGTTGTGTGCCATCCTGCGTTTCTGCTGAAATCCGAAGTCAAGTATTTCACCAAATTCATTCAGTTTCCCTTTTAACAATGCCTCTTTCATCATGCGTGCCTGCTCTTTCAACTGATGCATGGCTTCAATACTTTTTTCGTTTTTATTATTTACATTTTTTACCTGTTCATTAATTATGGCGGCGCTCTCGCGGCTGTTAGCAGTAAAGTATAAAACTAAATTATTTTCAAGCTCATGTAAATACTGTGATTTAATGCGCAAAGGATTTACAATTACTTTATCGCCTTCATAAAATTCCATAAAATTTACGCCACCAAACATGGCAGCATACTGATCCTGCTTTCCACCTGCAAGTAATAAATCTTCTCTTTCTATTTGATAAGCGAGATGTGCAATATCGTAATCACCTAAGGGAAGCTTAAGCATTTCAACAAAAGCACCGATGATAGCAACCACCAACGTGGAAGAAGTACCCAGGCCCGAACCGGCCGGTGCGTCAACAAAAGTTGATAAGCGAAATCCTGTCGCTGGCATTCCAAAATCTTTTTGAATGCGGTTGTAAACACCTTTCAATAAATCCAAAGTTCCGTCAATTGGTAACGATGTCGCATAATCTAAAACTTGTTGTTCCTTTCTGTCCAGCGCTTCTACTATAATACTGTTTTCATCGATAGATTCTATATTGGCGTAAGCAAAAAGTGAAACGGTTGCGTTTAAAATTGCGCCGCCAAATTGATCACTGTATGGGCTTACATCGGTGCCGCCACCGGCAAGGCCTATACGCAAAGTAACTTTACTGCGGTAAATCATTAAAGTAAATTTCTTTTATAAAAGTAGATGGACTCATTACTGGCAGCGATGGATAAGTGTAAACAAAATCTTTTACATTTCTTGTTATAAAAAAATCCATTTTAGCTTTTGACGCAGAAAAATATAAAATACCATCTTCAATATCTTTATATTTTTCGAGAGGGTGGTATAAAGTATCTTTTGAGAATGAAATTACATTCATCGTTTTGCACATTTCTCTGAAAGCAGACAAGGTATCAATTCTTTTTTCCTTTCGCAGAATATAAAAAGTTGTTGTGATAACACTTTCTGAAATATATAAATTAATTATTTCTTTTCCTGCCAACTTAATTATTTCGTCAATAGAGTTTAATTCGAATGTCCTCTCCATTAGAAGATCCAGGATGATGTTGGTATCTAAAAAAATTTTATAAGCCATATTTTTCTCTTACTCGCTCTTCTTTGAGCTTTTCAATTCCTTCGTCTGATATTTCAACCGGGTGTGTATATTTTCTAATTCGCTCCAGAAGGGAAGGTTCGGGTTTTTTATTTTTTTTTGGTAAATCACTTCTTGAATATTTTTCCAAATAATCTTCCACCACTGATGAAAGACTTACCTTTCTTCTGGCACTTGCTTTTTTTGCCCGAGCTACTATTTTATCGTCAACATTTAGAGTTAATTTAGTTTTCATAACTTATTTTGCTATAAAGTTACGTAATTGATATTGTTACGTGAATATTTAAATTTTCATACCGGTAATTTCATCGACCATTTTCTCCCAGCTATATTTTTTCTTCTCTTCGCGAAGGTGCGGTAAAAAAAATTCTTCTCCCAAATCAAAATATTCTTTAACTTTTTCTGCGATACTTTCCGCGTTGGACTCAGCAACTAATCCAACTTTTTTATCAGGAACTAATGAAGGCAACCCGCCAACATTGGTAACAATCATTGGTATTTCAAAATGATAGGCGAGGGGTGTAACGCCGCTCTGCGTGGCGTTCCTGTAAGGCTGCACCACGCAATCAGCTGCACATAAATAATATTTAACCATGCTATCAGAAATGAATTCTGTATGAATGATAAGATTATCATTAATGAGAGGATCGTTTAATAATGCTGTGTAATTTTTTTCATCTTCATAAAATTCTCCGGCAATTAATAATTTTATTTTTTGATTGGAAGAATTTTGATTTAATAATTTCATTGCGTTCAACAAAATATCAAGGCCCTTATATTTTCTTATAAATCCGAAAAATAAAATCACTTTATCTTCTATGTTAATTCCAAGCTTTTTCCTTGCTGTATGTTTGCTTATTTTTTCTCCAAAATTATCGTACAGCGGATGTGGCACAAATTGAGAAGGTTTTCCTTTGGCAAACTGATGCAAATCCGTTAGAACCTTTTCACTCATTGTTATAAATCCGTCTATTGGTTTTAAAAAATACTTTGTAAAAGAAGTATCACCGGGACGCTTTTCATGCGGAAAAATATTATCAGCAATGCATATAACTTTTGTATGATGATTTCTTTTTACTCTTCTTAAAATTGTACCGAGGCAAGGTCCCATAAAGGGAAGCCAATATCTTACAACAATAATGTCCGGAGATAATTTTTTTAATTCATTTCCAACAGATAGCCAATTGAAGGGATTGACTGAATTAATTTTTACTTTAATAGAAATATTTTCCGGCGCTGGTTCCATAGAGTATTGCGTGGTTCCGGGAAAAAGAAAGGATGGATATTGATAGAAAAAAGTATAGATAGTTGTTTTATAACCGGTATCCATGAACGCTTTTGCGAGCCTTTCATCATAAGAAGCAAGGCCTCCGCGAAGTGGATGGGCAGGGCCAATGATGACAACAGATTTTACAAGGTTTACCGGCAAATTGTTATAAAAATTTATAAGTTATCGTAACTAACGGTGAAGGCTAATTGATCTTTTCCTCTATAAGATAATGATTTCTTTCGGCGCCGTTTCTTGAAATGAGCTCACCCAGAAAGCCTGCAAGAAAAAGCTGGGAACCTATTATCATTATCAGGATTGCGACGAAAAATAAAGGCCTTTGTGTCATGCCTGTTTGGTCAAAAAAGAATTTAGAAATGGTAAGATAGAGGAAGATGATAAAGCCACTTAAAAAGAATAAAGTTCCCCATAAACCAAAAAAATGCATGGGATTTTTTCTAAACTTACCTACGAACATAATGGAGGCGAGATCTAAAAATCCGTTTATAAAACGATTCCAGCCAAACTTGGTAACACCGTATTTTCTGGCCCTGTGCTCCACTACTTTTTCACCAAATTTTTTAAAGCCAGACCATTTTGCTAACACAGGAATATAACGATGCATTTCGCCATACACTTCTATATTCTTTACTACTTTACT
>CBIGQT010000090.1:0-8545 GCA_966191655.1 uncultured Ginsengibacter sp. | reverse complement strand
TGATCCTACTACCCAGGGAGGATATAGAGGCGTAAACTCGGTTCTCGACGGGGGCGACCCAACCAACCCAATAGAAGACGCAGAATTAAAAAATCCGGGTAATAGAACAACGGCAAAGATCCTCGGAACCGCTTACCTGGAAGTAAACCTCACCAAATGGCTAAAATTCCGCTCAACATTTGGTGTGGACTATGCCAATGGACTGGATTATCGTTTTTCACCCATATTTGATGATAGTGGAACAGTCGCAGGTCACAATGCAATACTGGCTACCATCACCAATAACAGATCTGTTTCTACTGTACAACTGTATACCCAGCAACTTACATTTGATAGAGATTTTGGCAACCATCATATTAATGCAATTGCTGTTTATGAGTATCAGGGGCAAAAAACACGACAGGAAAATGCAAACGGCAAACAGGCATCAAATGATCTTAAGACGTTGAATAATGCGAGCAATACCTTCGTTCAAACGCTGATTGGTGAAAATTCCCTTATATCTTATCTCGGCCGTATAAATTATGATTATAAAGGCAAATATTTACTGAGTGGTGCGATTCGCCGTGACGGCCTCTCCGTTTGGGCACCCGGAAAAAAATGGGCCACTTTCCCTTCGGGTTCTATAGGATGGAGAGTTGATCAGGAAAATTTCATGCAGAACTTAAAAAATATTTCCGAGTTGAAATTGCGTGCTGGCTATGGACTTACAGGTCTTAACGGAACAATTTTAGGAAATACTCCTTGGCTGGTAGGTGTTAATGCTAATAGCGCTTACTATCCCTTTGGTAATTCCCTCAATTCTGGTCCGTCGTCTTCCATCCAGAGTCTTGGAAACAAGGATTTGGAGTGGGAAACAACGAAGCAATTAAATATAGGCCTGGACTTGGGCTTCCTGCGAAATAAATTTACAATTTCTGCTGAGTATTATGAGCGCAAAACCGATAACCTGATACTGGCTGTTCCTCTTCCCCCATCCGTGGGATATTTAAACAGCTCTGTGAATCAAAACGTTGCCGCAATGAAAAACAATGGTTTTGAATTGCAATTAGGGTACAACGACAGGGAAGGTGATTTTAAATGGAATGCAACTGGTAACTTAAGTATTATCACAAATAAGGTGCTTTCGTTAGCCCCAGGGGTTCCGAATATTGAAGCAGGATCTGACGTAGATTTAAGCGAAGGATATAATATTACCAATACAGCGCCAGGGCAGCCTATCCAATCTTATTATGGGTGGGTGGTAGAAGGTATTTTCCAGAGTGCCGATGAGGTTAGCAAACACGCCACTCAAACAGCTGCAACTGCGGCCGGTGATCTTAAATTTAAAGATTTAAATGGGGATGGCGTTATTGATAATAAGGACCGTACGTTTTTAGGAAGTTTTATTCCGAAATTTACCTATTCTCTAAATCTGGGTGCAAGCTATAAGAATTTTGACGCATCAATATTCTTTCAAGGTGTACAAGGTAACAAAATATACAATGCTTTAAGGACAACTACCGAAGGTATGGTTCGTTTCTTTAACGCTGGCACACGGGTGTTAAATGCGTGGACACCAACTAACACAAATACTGATGTTCCACGTGCCATTTCATCTGATCCAAATCAAAATGCACGGCCGTCCACCCGTTTTCTTGAAGATGGTTCATATCTACGCCTGAAAAATATAATGTTAGGTTATACCATAGCAGATAAATCTTTACAATCACTTACAAAAGGAGTTGTCAAGAGTTTCCGTATTTACGTGTCAGCTCAGAATATACTGACATTTACAAATTATACCGGCTACGATCCTGAAGTGGGCAACAGGGTACCAGGCTCATCGTCCCTGACCAATGGTATAGACTACGCTGTATATCCTCAACCAAAGGCTTACCAGGTAGGTATCCAGGCTAATTTTTAAAAGAAAAATAACGTAAAAATTTTATAAAAAAAAACATTATGAAACGAAATATGAAAATGCTGGTAAGTGCAATTATTTTGTGCATAGTCTCTATAGTTGCCTGTGATAAAAAGCTGGACGTTCTTGACCAGAATAACCCTACTACCGAAAGCTATTTTAAGACTGCTGTGGAATTGCAAAACGGAGTAAACGCGGTGTATTCCAGTTTGCGTGCGGGCAATCTTGTAGGCCGCGAATGGTTTTTTACTCATGATATGCGGGGTAGCGAAACTGCGCCAGGGGGAGCCCAGTTGGAGGCACCAAGGGCAGAACTGTTAAAACAACCTTCTCCATCACCTTCTAATGCCGTAATGACAAGTGTGTGGAATGGCTGCTATCAAATGATCAATAGGGCTAATCTTGTTATTTCAAAAGCTCCTGACGTGACAGACAATGTTGCGCTTAGAGATGTAACGGTTGGCGAAGCTGAATTTTTAAGGGCCTGGGCCTATTTTGAACTTGTATCTCAGTGGGGAGATGTTCCGCTTTATACCGAACAGGTGACAAGTGCAACGGGCTATAAAGCTAAATCGCCCGCAGCTGATATTTATTCAATGATAATTAGTGATCTAACGGATGCTGCCTCAAAATTACCTGAATCCGCAGCCCAACTGGGGCGGGCTACAAAAGGCGCAGCGTATGGTTTGTTGGGAAGGGTGCAAATGCAGAACGGCGACTATGCGGCTGCAAAAACTGCTCTGATGCAGGATTATGGTAAATATACCCTGGTCCCATTTTCTAATAATTTCGATGGTGACGTTCAGCTTGCTGCTACGCAACTTACTGCAGGGCATGAGTTTAATTCTGAATCTGTTTTTGAAGTTGTTTTTGTTGACAAAGGGGACGATAACTTTAACTGGGGTTATACCGGGGAAGGCGCTACAGCAGATGTAAGTATCATGCGCAGCCAGGAGTATGGAATAGTTTGGGGCAACGTAGTTCCTTCTGATCAGATCCTAAATGAATTTGAGCCCAATGATCCCAGGTATAAAATGACTTTTTATGAGTCGGGCGACAAGATTGTAACAAAGGGTGGCACCGAGCCCGGCGTAGCACTTACTGAAGATGGCATGAATGTGGCTCAAAGCACGCATAATGGCGTTGCTCAGAAAAGAGTATATCGCAAAAATTCAGTTTTGGATTGGACTGACGACGGCTTTCACCCTGATGGTATTAACCAGCGTATCATCCGCTATGCTGATGTTCTCCTAATGCTTGCAGAGTGTGAAGCCGAAGTAGGGACTCCTGCTCAAGCAGCCAGCTATATCAACGAGGTGCGTACTCGTCCTGGGGTAAATATGCCGCCAGTTTCATGCGCAACAAAGGAAGATGCTTTGAAAGCGGTTATGCATGAACGAGCTGTTGAGCTTGCTGGCGAGGAAGTTAACAATATTGACATGTTAAGATGGAGAAAGAAAGGCTATTATCCATCTATCAGGCCTGATCCAAAACCAGGGCAGGTGGATTTCTTCCCAATCCCGGCAAGTGAAATTGCTGCTAACCCTTTAATAAAATAAATTGATTTAATTCGGTTACATAACATAGAGGCTATTTGAATGGCCTCTATTTTTTTGCCGTTTATACCCTGAAATGTTGGTAGTTTTTGGAAATAGGTTTATTAATAGTATAACTTGCAATTGCATGAAAGAGAGACTTGTCTATTCGAGTTATTTTGTTTTTTTTACCGTGGTTGCTTTTTTCACTTCCTGTACTCATAAACAAAAAGATACTTTATTCACACAACTCAGTAGCGGAGCATCAGGCATTCATTTCAGCAACGATATTCATGATAATGATTCCTCCCATTCTTTCATTAATGAATTTGGTTATATGGGTGGTGGCGTAGGTATCGGGGACTTTAATAATGATGGCCTGAAAGATATTTTCTTTTCGGGCAACCAGGTAAGCTGTCGTCTCTACATCAATAAAGGCAATAATCAGTTTGAGGATATAACTGAAAAGGCTGGCATCACAACTGATGTTTGGTGCACTGGTGTTAGCATTGTAGATATCAATAATGATGGTTACGATGACATCTATGTTTGTGTGTTTGGAAAAGACCTGCTACATCCTGCAAAAAACCTGCTATTTATAAATCAGCATAATCTTACATTCAAAGAAGAAGCAGCGGAGTATGGACTTGCTGATACTGGCAATTCAACGCAAGCAGTTTTTTTTGATTATGATAAAGATGGCGACCTTGATATGTACCTGGTTAATTATCTTTTAAGTAGCAAAAATGGAAATACGATTTTTCCACGGGACAGAAGTGGTCGATCTGCTGCTAACGACAAACTCTATAGAAATGATGGTATTGAACCAGGTAGGAATCATCCGGTGTTTCATGATGTCACTTTACAAGCTAATATAAAAGAGGATGGTTACGGCCTCGGGGTTACAGTCAGCGATTTTAACAATGATGGGTGGCCCGATATTTACGTAGCCAATGATTTTTTAAGCAATGATGAACTATGGTTGAATAACCGAAATGGAACTTTTACCAATACCATAAGTGAATCAATTCAGCACCAAAGTTATTCGAGTATGGGCACGGATGCAGCAGACATAAATAACGATGGATTACCGGATGTTGTTACACTTGACATGTTGCCTGAAACCAACGAAAGAAAGAAGACATCTTTTTCTTTTATGAATTATGATAGGTACCAAGCTGAACGAGCTATGGGCTATGAGCCCGAATTTATGCGAAATATGCTTCAGCTTAATAATGGTTGTTATAGAGCGAGTGACACCAGCATTCCTTTTTTTAGTGAAATAGGACAGTTGGCAGGTATTGAAGCCACAGACTGGAGTTGGAGTGTGTTATTGGCAGATTTCAATAATGATGGATGGAAAGACATGCACATTACCAATGGGATTGGCAGGGACTTTATTGATGAAGATTTCCTGGCATTCAGCAATAAAATATTTAGCAGCAACCAAACGAGGGAAGAACAGGAAAAAACAATCCGCGAAAAGCTTGCCTCTCTTAATCATGTCAATCTGCCCAATTACTTATACCTGAACCAGGGTGATTATACATTTGCCGATGCTTCAGAAAAGGCCGGCATTAATACACCGGGAATGTCAAACGGTGCAGCGTACGCTGACCTTGATAATGATGGTGATCTTGATCTTGTAGTGAATAATATTGACAAGGAAGCCTTTGTATTTATTAACAACATCAATCAAAAAAATCATTCCAGGGACAATCATTTTTTAAGCCTTAAGTTACAGGGAGACAGTTTGAATATACGTGCCTTCGGAACAAAAGTTTATGTATATAATGATGGAAAAGAACAGATGCAGGAAGAAAATCCGGTTCGTGGTTATTTTTCATCTGTTGATCAGCAACTACTATTCGGTCTCGGTAAATACAATCGCATTGATTCGCTTATAGTAATATGGCCCGATAATAAAAAGCAGATAATAAGGAATATACCTGCCGATACTTTCATGGTTCTTTCATGGAAAAATGCAAATAGCAGTTATCCCGAAATTAAATCCGAAACTTCACGACTTTTTTCGGATAATACAGGTGCATCCGGAATTTTATACATGCATCATGATAATAATTTTAATGATTTTGCCGTCCAATCATTGTTGCCACATAAATATTCACAATTAGGCCCTTTCATAACCACCGGCGATATTAATAACGATGGCCTTACAGATTTTTTTATTGGCGGAGGTTTTAATTTTTCGGGAAAAATATTTATGCAAAAACAGGGACAAACTTTTGTTTCAAAAAATCTTACTGACAGCATTAAGATGGAAGAAGATATGGATTGCATTTTGTTTGATGCTGATGGTGATGGAGATCTTGATCTTCTTATAACAAATGGCGATGTTATTTATGAAGAAAATTCTCCTTATTACAAACCACGTTTATACCTCAATGATGGAAAGGGAAATTTTAAATTGAACCCTGATGCCATTCCTTCCGATGTAAGAACTATCGCAGGCTGCGTAAGCGTAGGAGATTATAACGGTGATGGACAACCTGATTTATTTATTGGTGGAAGGGTTTCTGAAACTTATCCGCTGCCTCCTAGAAGTTTTATCTTACAAAATAAAAAAGGAATCTTTACGGATGTTACCGCAAAAGTGTGTCCCGCTTTGCAAAGGCCGGGCATGGTTACATCAGCTGTGTGGACAGATTTTGATAACGATAAACAACAGGACCTTGTGATTGCAGGTGAATGGATGCCAATAAGATTTTTTAAAAATAATCATGGAATTTTAAACGAAGTGACTGACTCCACCGGACTCACACATGCCAATGGTATGTGGCGCAGCCTTGTTGCAACAGATATAGATAATGATGGAGACGTGGACTTCGTTGCAGGTAATCTTGGTTTAAATTGCGACTATCGGGCAACCTCTTCGGAGCCTATACAATTGTATGCCACGGATATGGATGGCAACGGCACAATTGATCCCATAATGTTTTATTATATAAAAGATAAAGATGGTAAAAAACATCCTTTTCCTGCAATTAGCCGGGACCAGTTTGCGCAGCAGGTGCCTGGAATAAAAAAGAAATTTCTTCTTTATAAAGATTATGGCGAAGCAACTTTTGACGATTTTTTTGATGCAAAAGCAAAAGATAGCATGTTGAAGTTTCGTTGCGATGAAACACAGAGTTGCTGGTTTGAGAACGTTGGTAATGGAAAGTTTATTCAACATACTTTGCCCATGGAAGCGCAGTTTGCACCTGTCAACACTATCATTTGCGACGACTTGGATGGAGATGGTTACAAGGATCTTCTACTTGCAGGAAATGATTATCAATCGGACGTCATGATTGGGAGATATGATGCTTCTTACGGTTGCTTTTTAAAGGGTAGCGATAAAAAAACATTTACGAGTATTCCTCCTGTGCAAAGTGGTTTTATAATAAAAGGAGATGTAAAAGATATGTCGGTTATCAAATTAAGTGATGGAGAAAAATTAATTCTTGCCGCGGTCAATAATGATTCAATGCGTGTTTTTAAAATTAATACAAAGCCAAATTAAGAGAGAAAATTATTTCGGAGAAATAATGTGTTTGAAGAAATCAATCACATAATTTAAAATCATTTAGAAAAAAGATATACCTAAGCTGCAAGTTCTTAAGTTTGAACAAAATTAATTGCAAATTGTGCCTTATGATAAAAAAAATATAACCTGAGAATGAACCTGCAGATAAATACCATACTTCTTTCTGTCGCTTTTTTCTTGTGCGTTTCCTGCAAGCACAAAGTGCTACCAAACCAGGAAATGATTGATCTTTTGCAGGCATCAGAAAAATATAGCAACAACCCTGAAAATCTTTTTGCAACTGAAGCGAAGATTAAATTTTGTGATTCAATTTTAAATAATTGTTCCGATAAAAATCTATTACTAAAAGCACAAAGTGATAAAGCAAATGCGCTGCTACAATTGGGACAGGAACAAAAAGCGATAGACATGTTCCAGGATTTGCTTAATAAAATTCCTCTTGGATATCTTGACCAAAGACAAGCTATTATGAAAGATATGGCCATTACTTATTTGCGATTAGGAGAAAGGATGAATTGTATAAATATGCACAATGCCGAATCATGCATATTTCCCCTTTCAAAAGCCGCTGTACATCATGATAAAACAGGGTCGGAAAAAGCCATTGAAATATATAAAGTTTTATTAAGAGATAACCCAGGGGACTTAGAATCAAGATGGCTGTTGAATATCGCTTATATGACTATCGGCGGATATCCGCAGGAAGTGCCGCCACAATTTCTTTTGCAGGTAAAGAATGATGATACGATGCATCTCATAAAACCTTTCACAGATGTGGCAGCAAACGCAGGCCTTAATTATAAATGCATGGCGGGAGGAAGTATTATCGAAGATTTTAATAACGATAATTATCCTGATGTGGTAATAAGCAGTTGGTCGCTCACTGAACCCATGCGTTATTACAGGAATAATGGCGATGGAACATTTACAGATATGTCCGATTCATCTGGCCTTGGCTATTTGACCGGTGGCTTAAATATGATGCAAACAGATTATAACAATGATGGTTTCAAAGATATTTTTGTATTGCGCGGAGGATGGAGAGGAAAGTTTGGCAACACACCAAATTCTTTATTAAGAAACAATGGTGATGGAACATTTACTGATGTTACAAAAGAAAGCGGGCTGCTTTCATTTCACCCAACCCAAACGGCTGCGTGGGCAGATTTTAATAACGATGGTTGGCTTGATGTTTTTATAGGGAATGAAACTAGACCCGGCGGTGAAGCAAACCCATGTGAACTTTATATCAATAATAGAAATGGAACCTTTACGGAAACGGCAGCAAAGGCCGGCTGTGCGATAACTGATTATGTCAAAGGAGTTACATCGGGTGATTATAATAACGATGGGTTGACCGATATTTTTATTTCTACATTAAATGGTAATAAAATCTTATTGAAAAATAAATCAGCTAAAAATGGAGCACTTAAGTTTGAAGATGTAAGTCAGCAGGCAGGCTTAAGTAATAACAGGTCACGCAGTTTTCCCACTTGGTTTTTTGATTATGATAATGATGGTTGGTTGGACATTCTTGTGTGCGGATATGAATTCACT
>CBIGQT010000089.1:0-8548 GCA_966191655.1 uncultured Ginsengibacter sp. | reverse complement strand
ATTGTTACAGGCAAAAGGGAACTGATTATGTAAAAGACAAATTAATTCATGCGTATACTTCTCTTCTTGAAATTGAAAATATAACATCGAAACAGTTTACCTGCAATGTATTTATTGAATTACTTGAAAAATCTATAGCAACTAAAACATGGATGGGCAAAGGAATTTATGAATCAAGAGCAAAGGATTATACAAACCCATTCAGGAAAATGGTATACGACAATAAGGATGAAATGAATGCAATAATTGGAAAGATTGAAGACAACCGGTTTATACAGGAACAACTTGCGGAAACAGATAAATATAGAAAAGCTGTGAAAGGAATTATAAAAAGAATGAAGTAGCCTTTAAAATAATTTAAATCTGTCTTTATTTTAATAGTCCTATCACTATATTATTGCCACTATATACTTCAGTCAATAATTTCTTAACCCTGATTTCACATAATGAAATATTTTTTAATTACAATATTGTCTTTTTATTTTTCTGCTGCGCGGACCCAGGATTTTATTACAAAGGATATAAAATCGTTTGGCGCAACAGGAGACGGCAAGATCAATGATCATGATGCTTTCCAAAAAGCAGCAGCTTATTTTAATCAACGCGGAGGAAATGGAACATTAATTATTTCCAGCGGAACTTATATTGTAGGAAAACAAATATTTACCGGGGGGCAAAAAAATAAACCGGCATATAATGGGGAAGATGTGTTGAATCTTATAAATATTAAGAACTTTAGTATTGAAGCTGAAAACGGAAGCCTTATTAAATATGCCGGCGATCTGCGTCTTGGCGCATTTGATCCCGTTTCCGGTAAAGTGTACGACCATGGAAACACTTACTTTACCAACTTTGCTTATGCAGCGACTATTGGAAACTGCATCTTTATTTATAATTGCTCAAACATAAAAGTTTCAGGCATTACTATGGATGGCAATGCTGATCAAATTATTTTAGGCGGTGTATATGGAGATGTAGGAATACAACTTCCACATTATGGAATTTTTATTTCCAATAGCAAAAATGTGCAAATAGATAGCGCTTACATACATAATTTTGGATTAGATGGTATTTGTGTTTCAAATAAAGAGAGCAACTCTCCCGACAGTATAAGCATAACTAATAGTCTTTTTGAATATAATGGCAGACAAGGATTTTCATGGGTGGGCGGAAACCAGGTGAATGTAAAAGATTGCCAATTCAATCATACAGGTAAGGGCAAAATAAGCTCCAAGCCAGGTGCAGGAGTAGATATAGAAGCTGAAGTTGGCCCCATAAGAGATGGCGTTTTTGATAATTGTGATTTTATTGATAATACAGGTTGTGGGTTGTTGGGCCTTGCGGGTGACAGTAGAAATTGTACGTTCAGTAAATGTAAATTTATAGGTTCAACTAATGCAGCAATCTGGATTGCGAAACCAAATTATGTCTTCCGGGATTGTGATATTTACGGCTGGGTTTTGCAAAATTCCAAGGAAAATAGTTCGACCAATGAAACTAAATTTTTTGAATGCAATTTCGTGGATACCGTTTATAACGGAGCTCCAACTTACGGAACGTATTTAGTTGAGAGCTGGAATGAAAAAGGAATGAGTTTCACCAATTGTAACTTTGTTTCAAAAATTAAAAAAATTTGCAGAATTCTTGCGCCTGAAAATTATACTGCTACAGAAAAATATCAATTTACAAATTGCACGTTTAAAATAGAAAATAATAATCTTCCCCAAAATGATTTTGCTGCGGATATAAGCGGGGCCACTTTAAAAGACTGCACTTTTAGTTTTACGGAGCCTGGCGCTGCAGGCAAAAAATATTACATTAAAGGACTTAATGAAAAATCCGATATTGATTTAGGTGGGAATAAAGTCCTATTTAAATAAATACCTTTTTAATTTTTAAGCTTCCAAAAAGTATCTTGAAAGAATCGCTTTTATCAGTGCATCTTGCGCTGATGTACTTAAGTATTTTTACATCTGTTTCCAGAATAGTTATTTTTTTATAGTGAAAAAAAATATTAATATTTCATTTTAAAATTAATGTTGTAAATAATATATTGGAGAACAATCTAAAGGTGAATCGTAAAATAAGCTGCGCCATAATTTAATACATACCACTCCAAAACTTTTAATGCGCGGCCTTCTTTGAAATGATCAACATTCGTGGTGAATTTTTTATGTGATAGCTGTTAAATTTATAATCTCCAAATACTTCCTGAACCTGTAACTGATGGTAGGAAAGCATTTCAGTAAAATCGCCCAGGGAAAATTTAGTAACTTTTTCCTGGTATTCCAATGGTTTTTTTAATCCATCATCTTCAATAATTATTTTTTTGTAAAAATGAGTCTCATCAAACCATTTGGTAATAAAATAGGTAACATCATCTATCTGTAGTTCTGATTTATGAACGAGGTGATCTTCGGCGTAGTGAGCATTTAAATAATCTAAAACAAAAATACCTCCGGGCTTTAAAGATTGTGCAATAGTTCTTATAGAATTTTCATGTTCTCTTCTTGTATTAAAATATCCGAAGCTTGTAAAAAAATTAAACGCATAATCAAAATAATTTATCCAAAAAGGGAGGCGCATGTCATGTACAAAAAAATGTAAGTTTTCTGTTTCGTACTTTTTTGCTTCCTTAATACTTTCAACGGCGAGGTCAACCCCGGTTACATCAAAACCCATCGCAGCCAATATCCTCGAATGACGCCCCCTGCCGCAAGCGACATCAAGCATCAAAGATTCCCTGGCGGGATTAAGATAATCAATTAGTTTTTTAATAAATTTTTTAGCCTCTTCTTCATCATGTTTGAAATATAGCTGATGATAGTAGGGAGAATTAAACCAATTCTTAAACCAGGGTCTATTTTCTGTCATAAAGCAAATGTAAATAATTAGCAAATTAGCTGATTACCCAATTGGGTGCCAATCGCCTTATTAAGACATTATCTAATTTGCTTTATCTTTACTTTTATAAACACATCGAACAAGTGGCACTGATAAAAAGCATCTCCGGCATTCGCGGAACCATTGGAGGAAAACCCGGACAAAACCTAACACCGCCAGACATTGTAAAATACACAGCAGCCTTCGCAGCCTGGCTTCACAAAGAACAGGGAAATAAAAAAATTATCATTGGCAGAGACGGAAGAATAAGTGGTGAAATGGTAAGTAATTTATGTGCCAATACGCTTACTGCTTACGGCTTTGATGTGATTGACCTTGGCCTTACCACTACGCCTACGGTTGAGATTGCAGTTCAATACGAAGAAGCAGCCGGTGGAATTATTTTAACTGCAAGTCATAATGGTATGGAATGGAATGCATTAAAACTTCTTAATAAAAAAGGCGAATTTATAAATGGAGAGGAAGGCGAAAAAGTTTTGGCATTGGCAGAAAAGGAAGATTTTATTTTTGCCTCAACGGATAAAACCGGTAAATACACAAATGATAATTCTTACCTGCAAAAACATATTGATGCAGTAGTAAATTATGAATTAGTAGATGTTGCCGCCATAAAAAAGGCAAAATATAAAATTGTTGTTGATGCAATTAACAGTTCGGGCGCCGTTTATATTCCGGCTTTATTGAAAGCATTAGGTGTAAAAGATATTATTGTTTTAAATGATGAAGTAAATGGAAAATTTGCTCATAATCCGGAGCCGCTTCCTGCGCACTTAACCAGTCTTAGCAACGAAGTAAAAAAACAAAATGCGAGTTTGGGCATCGCCGTAGATCCTGATGTAGACAGGCTTTGCTTCGTAAGTGAAGATGGCAGCATGTTTGGTGAGGAGTATACTTTAGTTGCCGTTGCTGATTATGTATTAAGTAAAAGAAAAGGAAATACAGTAAGCAATATGTCGTCAACCAAAGCGCTTAAAGAGATTACACAGAAGCATGGCGGTGAATATTTTCCGTCAGCGGTTGGCGAAGTAAACGTGGTAAATAAAATGAAAGAAGTAAACGCGGTAATAGGTGGCGAAGGTAACGGTGGCATTATTGTTCCTGATTTTCATTATGGCCGTGATGCGCTTATTGGTATTGGTTTATTTCTCACGCACCTGGCACATTCACAAAAATCTATTAACCAGTTAAGAGGCACTTATCCAGATTATTTTATTTCGAAAAATAAAATTGCATTGGAAACCAGTGTGGATGTAAAAGAGGTTTTTAAAAAAATAAAAGATAAGTACAAAACTCATCCTATTAATACAGACGATGGATTAAAAATTGAATTTGATAAAGACTGGGTTCACCTGAGAACCAGCAATACCGAGCCTATCATACGAATTTATTCTGAAAGTAATTTTGAAACTACTGCAGAAAATATTGCCAAAAGAATTATGAATGATATAAGAGAGGCGATGTAAAAAAGATGGTTGCACGAATTTCATTCACAAATTACACGAATTAAAAAAATACCACCAATTAACCATTTAACTAATAAACAAATTAACCATTTAAATAATGGACAGAATTTATTTCGACAATGCGGCTACTACTTTTCTTGATCCGGTAGTGCTTGAATCTATGATGCCTTACCTCACAGAAAAATTTGGTAATCCTTCATCAATATATTCTTACGGGCGTGAAACAAGAATGGCAATTGAAAATGCAAGAAAGTCTGTTGCTAAAATATTAAATGCGCATCCTGCAGAAATTTTTTTTACAAGTGGCGGAACAGAAAGCAGCAATACTGCAATCAATGCAGCAGTGTATGATCTTGGATGCAAAAAAATTATTACATCTCCGCTGGAACATCATGCTACATTACATTGTGTAGAATATCTTGCTCAGAAAGGAGATGCGGAAGTTTCTTATGTAAAAGTTTTACCAAACGCGCATATCGATATGGATGATTTAGAAAAACTTTTAAAAGAAAGCGATAAAAAATGCCTCGTAACATTGATGCACGCCAATAACGAAATTGGGAATATAACGGATATTGAAGCCGTAGGAAATCTTTGTAAAAAATATAAGGCAATTTTTCATTCAGATACAGTGCAAACTGTGGGACATTTCCCTTTTGATTTAAGAAAACTGCCGGTACATTTCATTACAGGCGCCAGTCATAAATTTCATGGCCCGAAGGGCGTGGGTATTTTATACATCAATGAAAATATAAAAATTCATCCGTTCATAAATGGAGGTAGCCAGGAACGTAACATGCGTGCCGGAACTGAAAATTTATATGGCATTGTTGGTTTTGCTAAAGCATTGGAGCTGGCAACAGCAAATCATGAAGCAGATAAGAACTCTATCATCAACATTAAAAATTACATGAAGGAAAAGTTATTAAAAAATATTTCCGGCGTTTATTTTAACGGCGACTATGAAGGTAAAAGTTTATATACTGTTTTAAGCGCTGCATTTCCCAAAACAGAAAAATCTGAAATGCTTCTCTTCAATCTTGATATCAATAATATCTGTGCAAGTGGCGGCAGTGCCTGCACTTCAGGCGCTGATGCCGGAAGCCATGTAATAAGAGCTATCACTAATAATCCCAATCAAATTACTGTTCGTTTTTCTTTTAGTAAATACAATACAAAAGAAGAAGTGGATGTGGTAGTTGATAAGTTAAAAGAGATGATTTAAAACAAAATGTTATTAAGTTATTAGAGAAAATAATCTCATAATTAAGTAATTTTATATTGCAAAATATTTCAGTTAAATGATTAGAGTATTTTAAAAAAAGCAGGTCATTTTTATTGACCAAATTAGTACAAGCTGCATCCCCCTTCCTTCGGAAAAACTAACTGTAAAAACCATCCTTTTATTATTTCCAGCATTATCATTTTCTATAGAAATATAGCGGGTGTATTTGCCGGAAAAATAAAATTATAACCGTGGTCATTTAGCCTAACCAATTGATTAACCCCAATTAAAATGAAAAAAATTTTACTTGCTTTTATACTTTCCTTTATCTTCTTCTTTTCTTCGAGATCACAATTCTTATTTGGAGTCACTCCCGAGGGAGGGGGAAAAGGAGGAGGTGCACTAACTAAATTTATTCCGGCTACCAATGATTTTTCTGTTCAACTTTCTTTTCAAAAGCCCGGGGCCAATACTTACTATTCTTCCTTAACACTTGCTAAGGATGGAAAATTCTATGGCACAACATTTAATGGCGGAGCAAATGATGCGGGAATCATCTTCTCTTTTGATCCGGCTACTTCTACTTATTTAATATTGTATGATTTTGACAATGTAAATGGCGCCCGGCCTTCCGGAAGCCTTATCCAGGCAAAGGATGGGAAACTTTATGGAATGTCTTCTTTTGGAGGCGCTCTAAATGCCGGAGTAATTTTTTCTTTTGACCCCGTAACATCAATTTATTCAAAGCTGTTTGATTTTGACAATGATAATGGCGCCAACCCCTCCGGAAGCCTTTTGCAAACTGCCGATGGGAAAATGTATGGAATGACAGCGCAAGGTGGGGTTGAAGGTGTGGGGGTAATTTTTTCCTTTGACCCTTCTTCTCTCATCGTTACAAAACTTGATGATCTTGACCTTGTGAATGGAGCCGTTCCTACAGGTAGCCTGGTACCGGGAGGGGATGGCTTATTGTATGGTATGTGTGCAAATGGAGGAGCAGATCAGGCAGGTGTTATTTTTGCTTTTAATCCAAACAAATTAACCTATGCGAAACTAAAAAATTTTGACTCTATGAGTGGCTACTATCCGGGTGGGAGCCTGGTGAAAGCAATAGATGGCAAGTTTTATGGAATGACATTTAAAGGAGGCAACGACAATGATGGTGTCTTATTTTCTTTTGATTATGCCTCTGGTACATACGTCAAACTTCATGATTTTAACGGAACGGATGGAGCAGATCCTTTGGGGAACATCGTGCAGGGAAAAGATGAAAAAATATATGGTATGACATCGGATGGGGGGAATTCAAATGCCGGGGTAATTTTTTCTTATGACCCACATTCGTCGAAATTTAACAAGCTAAAAGATTTTGATTACACAAATGGTAAAAGCCCTTTCAGTACGCTGGTATTGGCAAATGATGGAAAGTTTTATAGTACAACATTCCAGGGTGGAGTAAACAACGGCGGGGTAATTTTTTCCTTTGATCCGGCCACAGGCAACTATGTAAAGCTGAGAGATGTTGGCACTAGTATAAACGGACAACAGCCATGCGGCAGTCTTTTGAGGGCAGTTGATGGTAAATTTTATGGAATGACAACTTTTGGTGGCATGTTTAATCTCGGTGTTATTTATTCCTTCGATCCAAACTTCTCAGGCTATAAAAAACTAATGGATTTTGATAGTACTAATGGAGCCAATCCTTATGGTAGTTTTATACAGCTTGCCACAGACGGGAAGTTATATGCCATGACTAATAAGGGAGGGAATAATGATGCAGGAGTTATTTTTTCTTTCGATCCAGCTACTGCAACTTATACAAAGCTGTATGATTTTGACGAAATAAATGGGGACAATTCCTATGGAAGTCTCTTGCCGGCAGATAATGGAAAATTGTATGGATTAACCTCTAACGGAGGCAGATATGGATTTGGTTCTATGTTTTCTTTTAATCCTTCAAATGCCAGATATATCAGGGAGAAAGATTTTGATCATACAAACGGGGGGAATCCCTATGGTAGCCTCGTGCAAAGTGACGATGGAAAATTATACGGGATGACCACTTTTGGTGGGAAAGGCTATACTATCGGAGAAGATACAACTGGCGCTGGTGTTATTTTTTCTTTTGATCCTTCCAAATCCTCCTTTAAAAAACTCCATGATTTTGATTATTATAATGACGGCGGTTTTTGTTATGGCAGCTTTATTAAAGCAACTAACGGCAGGTTATACGCAATTACAAATGGTGGCGGTATAAATGAAAATGGTGTCATTTTCTCTTTTAATCCCCAGACATCTACACTTACGAAATTGTATGATTTTGATGGTAGCAACGGAAGTAAACCTTATGGCAACTTATTCCAGCAACGTAATGGAAATTTTTATGGTATGACTTACGGGGGAGGAACTAATAATCTTGGCGTTGTTTTTTCTTTCGATCCTTCATCCCGGTTATACACTACATTAATAAATTATGATAATGCCAATGGTGCAAGGCCATATATTGGTTCAGCGTTTATAGAAGTGCCTGAGGGAGGTCCTTTGCAGGTAACAATAATAAACTTTTCGGGTAAAAATTTTTGTTTTTTTTTTTTTCTTTCCTGGAAACTCAGCAATGGACAGAATTCTGCATATTATGAATTGCAACGTAGCAAGTACGGCAATAACTTTACCGGCATTTTTCAAATAACGACTACCGGGAATACTAATTATGACTATAGTGATAATATCATAGCTGCGTCGTCACCTGTTTATTATTATCGTTTAAAAATCGTGGACAAAGATGGTGACTACAGATATAGTGAAATAATAAAATTAAGCAGGAATTCTCAGGGAAATTTGGTGAAAGTAAATCCAAATCCATTTCAGGAAAAGATTGTTGTAACAGTGGAATCGCTCACACCGGATAAAGTAACCTTTATATTAACTGATACAAGAGGACGCCAATTATTAAGGG
>CBIGQT010000088.1:0-8634 GCA_966191655.1 uncultured Ginsengibacter sp. | reverse complement strand
AATGATAAAATCTGGCTTTCTTCGCCTCATATGGGTGGTAACGAGCGACATTTTGTAAATGAGGCTTTTGATACCAATTGGGTGGCTCCTTTAGGTCCTAACGTAAATGGCTTTGAACATGATATAGCCTCATTTCTGAATGACAATGTTTATGTGTCGGCTTTAAGTTCAGGTACAGCGGCAATACATCTTGCATTAATTATTTTGGGAGTTGAAACAGGTGATGAAGTAATTTGTCAGAGCATGACATTTTCAGCCTCGGCTAATCCAATTTCCTATGTTGGTGCTACTCCTGTATTTATTGATAGCGAGTCTGACACCTGGAATATGGACCCATCAATATTAGAAGAAGCCATAATAGATCGCATAAAAAAGAGAAAAAAGCCAAAAGCGATTATAGTGGTGCATTTGTATGGAATGCCCGCCAAAATGAATGAAATTATTTCCATTGCAAAAAAATATGAAATTGCAATTATTGAAGATGCAGCTGAGGCGTTTGGTTCCACATTGATGGGGAAAAAATGCGGCACTTTTGGGGATTTAGGAATTTTATCCTTTAATGGAAATAAAATAATAACTACTTCGGGAGGTGGTGCATTGATTTCAAAAAGGCAGGAAGAAATAAATACGGCTACATTTCTTGCTACCCAGGCACGCGATCCCGCACCACATTATCAACATTCGCAAATCGGATATAATTATAGAATGAGTAATATTTGCGCTGGTATAGGAAGAGGACAAATGCAGGTATTACTTGAGAGAATTGAGCAACGAAGACACAATTATTTTTTTTATGAAAAGGAATTAAAGAACATTCCTGGCATTTCTTTATTAAATGAGATGAAAGGATTTTACAGTAACAGATGGCTTACAACCATATTAGTGGATCCAAAAAAATCAGGTGGGATTACACGTGAACATATCCGGGTGCACTTAGAAAAAGATAATATAGAATCACGCCCACTTTGGAAACCCATGCACATGCAACCCGTGTTTAAAGATTGTAATTATTATGGTAGTAATGTTTCAGAAACATTATTCACTAATGGCTTATGCTTACCATCCGGCAGCAATTTAAAAGAAGATCAACTATTTACCGTTTCAAAAAAAATACAAACATTATTTAAAGATAATTTTAGTTTACTTCAATTAAATAAAAATATATAACTGACGAGTGTATACGAAAAGATTAAAGGTTTTTCTATATTTGTAAGTATAATAAAGTAAAAATGCGCCTTATTTCTATCGAAGGATGGTTTTAAATGAATTACCTTTGCACCACAATTTTTAAATTTGTATAATTGGCGTCCGAATTAAGAATTAGCGAATTGGTATGCTTCTTGAGTAGTAACTAATGAAAACTTCGCACCCAAAGTTTTAAAATGACTTTATCCAACTGTAATACCTAAACCTAAAGACTCAATTGGATTTCCATGGTATCACAAATTTTTAAAAACAAATTTGCTCCCCGATGGATTATTTTTAGTTGCGATTTGGTTTTGATAACTATTGCTTTTGTATTTTCATTTTTTCTTCTCAGGTATTTCCTCTTAGATCTTCATAGTATAGGGAAACTTATCCCGGCACTGTTTATAAATGTTTCTGTATATCTGGCTTGCGTATTATTTTTTCCTGTTTATAAAGGAATAATCAGGTATTCCGAAATCAATGATATACTGAGAGTCATTAAATTTGCGTCACTTCAGTTTTCATTGTGGCTTTGCATCTATTTAATTGATGTAGATTCTTTAGTTACCACATCCGTTACAATTCCCCTGCTTATCATAAACCTCTTTAGTGTAATTTTTATTCTTGTATTGTTTAGATTATTGGTGAAAGAAATTTATTTCAGAGCACAACCTAAATCTCATAATATTAATAAAGCAATAATTTATGGAGCGGGCTCAATGGGACAAATTACAAAAAAAGTGCTGGAGCAGGACGTAAAAAATCGCACGTTAGTGGTTGGTTTTATTGAAGACAGCAGTTATAAAATTGGTAAGAATTTGGGGGGCTTGCCAATACATAGTGCAACAAGTTCACAACTTCCCCATCTCCTAAAGCTTAAGCAAATAAATCAATTATATATTGCTATTGATAAATTAACGGTAGAAAAAAAAATTGCTATATCAGATATATGCGCCTCACTAAATATCAAAATTAATGTGATACCCCATGCTAGTCAATGGTCTGGAGGTTTGTTTCAAAAAAGACAAGTAAAGGAACTTAATATTGAAGAATTATTAGAAAGGGATGAGATTAGTTTGCCTTACAACATGTTGCAACCTACTTATAATGGCATGACTATTTTGGTAACAGGTGCTGCAGGCTCGATTGGAAGTGAAATATGCCGTCAACTATTAAAGTTTGATTTCAAGAAGCTCATCCTTCTTGACCAGGCAGAATCAGGATTGTTTGATCTGGAATTCGAATTGAAAAAAAGGAGTTCAAAACATAACATCCAGATTGAAGTTGCTTCTGTAAGGGATGCAGCAAAACTAAAAAAAGTGTTTTCGCATAATAAGCCCAATTTTGTTTTTCATGCGGCTGCCTACAAGCATGTTCCAATGATGGAAACGTTTACAAGTGAAGCAGTTCTTACAAATATATTTGGAAGTAAGCTCGTTGCAGATATGGCTTTGGCCTATGATACCAATAAATTTGTAATGGTTTCAACAGATAAAGCAGTTAATCCTACAAATGTTATGGGCGCAACCAAGAGGATTTCTGAGATCTATATACAATCTTTATGCGATCAGATGAATCTTAAAACTGAATTTATAACTACAAGATTCGGGAACGTACTGGGATCTGCCGGTTCAGTGGTGGCAACTTTTAAAAAACAAATAGATGACGGCGGACCTGTTACTATTACTCATCCAAAAGTGACGCGATACTTTATGACAATACCTGAGGCATCTAAACTAGTATTGGAAGCAGGTAAAATAGGAGAATCCGGTGATATACTATTATTTGATATGGGTAAGCCTGTAAAAATTATAGATCTTGCAAAAAAAATGATTCAGCTTGCCGGTTTAAAATCAGAAGATATTCCTATTGTTCATACAGGATTACGCCCTGGTGAAAAAATGTATGAAGAATTATTTAAAGATTCTGAGAAATTTGCAGAAACTTATCATCCACGTATATTGCGGGCCAAAAAATCATCTGATCTACATCCTGAATTCAATTCATTTCTAAATGAGCTCGAAGAAGCAGCACTCGCTCACAACAATGAAATCATCCCATACATTTTAGGAAAGATGCTTCCGGAATTTATTCCCAATTCATTAGGAACAAAAAAGCCCATGCTTTTGGAACCCAAAAAAGTATAATCATTGCTATCATAATATAATTTGTGTGAATGCTAACAGCACGCTAATGATTTCATGTTTAATATATGCCTGAATTTTTTATAGTAAAATATAAAAATTAGTTTTAAAAGAATGAATTAATTCTTTGTTGTTTAATTCAATACCCCTACCTTTGCGCTCCCGAAATAAATTTGGTGTCATAAAAGTTCTTTAAATATGTCTCAAAGAATCAGGATTAAACTTCAGTCTTACGATCACAATCTCGTTGATAAATCAGCGGAAAAAATTGTTAAGACAGTACGCAGTACAGGTGCAGTGGTTACAGGGCCTATTCCTTTACCAACTCATAAAAAAATATTTACTGTTCTGCGTTCGCCGCATGTTAATAAAAAGGCACGTGAGCAGTTTCAATTGTGTACACACAAGCGTTTGCTTGATATATATACAAGTAGTTCAAGAACCGTGGATGCATTGTCAAAACTTGATTTGCCTTCTGGTGTTGATGTAGAGATTAAAGCATAAATGCGATGCCTTTCTTCTCCTTCCCTTCGGGAAGGCCGGGATAGGCCTAGTTCTTATAAAAAATTGTAACATCCATCTCCAATACTGAGTTTATCGAAGTGGGAGCGCTGGGTATAATAAAATAGAAATGAAAAGTATTATTGGAAAGAAAGTTGGCATGACCAGCATTTTCGATACTAACGGCAGGCAGACTGCTGTGACCATTATTGAAGCTGGCCCATGTGTCGTAACTCAGAAGAAAACTGTAGATACTGACGGTTATAATGCAGTCCAGATAGCTTTTGGAGATAAAAAAGAAAAGCACACACTTCTCTCAGAAAAAAATCATTTTGCCAAAGCAAATACTCCGGCAAAAAAATTCGTAAAAGAAATCCGCGATAGCGAAACAGATAAAAATATTGGTGACACTATTAGTGTCGACATATTTAGTGAAGGCGATAAAGTTATCGTTGAAGGCACCACAAAAGGAAAAGGTTTCCAGGGTGTTGTTAAACGTCATGGCTTTCATGGAGTAGGTGAGCAATCTCACGGACAGCACGACAGGTCAAGAGCTCCTGGATCTGTTGGTGGCTCTTCATACCCCTCAAGAGTATTTAAAGGAATGCGTATGGCTGGCCGTATGGGAAGCGATAAAGTACAGGTTAAAGGTTTGAAAGTGGTAAAAATTTTCCCGGAGAAAAATTATATATTAATAAGTGGTTCGGTTCCGGGCCATAATGGTTCCATCCTTTTAATTAAGAAGTAAAATGAAAGTAGATATAATAAATATAGAAGGAAAAAAGACCGGTAGAAATATTGAGTTACCTGATGAAATATTTGCGGCAGATCCAAACAGCCACGTAATCTGGCTGGCGGTAAAACAGCATCTGGCCGCCCGTCGCCAGGGAACGCACAAAGTAAAGACCCGTGCTGAAGTAGAAGGTTCTTCAAAGAAACTTCACAAACAAAAAGGGACCGGAGGAAGCCGTAAAGGAAATATCCGAAACCCTTTATATAAAGGTGGTGGTACTGTTTTTGGACCTAAGCCTCACGGTTATGATATCAAATTAAATCGTAAAGTTAAAGACCTCGCTAAAATTGGTGCATTAAGTTCAAAGGCAAAAGAGAACAGGATATTCATTGTTGAAGATATAAAGATGGAAGGGCCAGGTACCAAGCAATTCACACAAATATTTAATACAATAGTTCCCGAAAGCAGGAGGACATTATTTCTAATGCCTGAGCACGATGAAAACATTTATAAAAGCTTTCGCAATGCACCTTCGATATGTGGAACATTGCTAAGCGATATAAATACATATGATATTATGAATGCAGATACGGTAGTTTTTACTGAAAGTGCAGCCAAAATATTTGTAGAAGAAAGCGAAGAAAATAAGAAGGAAGTAGCAGAAGCATAATTTTTTAAATTTCAAATTAATAAGACATGAAGCTGTCTGAAGTTTTAATAAAACCTGTTTTATCAGAAAAAGTTAACCGTCTAACGGAGAAGCATAATCGCTATACTTTTATTGTAAACAGGAAAGCCAATAAGCTGGAAATTAAAAAAGCTGTTGAAGAATTTTACGGAATTCAGGTAGAAGATGTTAATACATTAACTATGCCCTCAAAAGTAAAACAGCGTAATACAAAAGCCGGGTTGCTTACTGGCCGTAAGCCGGCTAAAAAGAAAGCGGTTGTTACTGTGGCAGAAGGTGAGAGTATAGATTTATATGGAAATATTTAATAGAAATAATTTTTAAAATCCAGGCAGATACCTGGAATAAAATATAAATAAAAATGGCTTTAAGAAAATATAAACCAACTACAGCAGGAACACGCTGGAGAATTGGTAATGCCTATGCAGAGGTTACTACAAACGTTCCTGAAAAATCGTTGGTTGAAAAAGTGCACCATACTGCCGGACGTAATGCACAGGGCCGCAGGAGTATGCGTTATCTTGGAGGTGGCCATAAGAAAATGTATCGTGTAATTGATTTTAAAAGAGATAAAAAAGATATTCCTGCTGTTGTAAAGTCAATAGAGTATGATCCAAACAGGAGTGCATTTATTGCGCTCATTGCTCATGTTGATGGTGAAAAAAGATACATACTTGCCCCTCAGGGTTTACAGATTGGAGCTTCAATAATAAGTGGTGATGCGGTTGCGCCTGAATTAGGAAACGCCTTAATGCTTAAGAACATTCCTTTGGGAACTGTGGTTCATAATATTGAAATGCAGCCTGGTCAGGGTGGAAAATTGGCCAGAAGCGCCGGCTCATCTGCGCAGCTTGCTAACAAAGAAGATAAATATGGTGTGTTAAAAATGCCAAGTGGTGAGCTTAGAAAAATATTGATTAACTGCTATGCAACAATAGGTGTGGTAAGCAATAGCGACCATAGCCTGGAGAGTAAAGGAAAGGCAGGGAGAAACAGGTGGTTAGGAATTCGTCCAAGAACAAGAGGTGTTGCAATGAACCCGGTTGATCATCCAATGGGTGGTGGTGAAGGTAAAGCTTCCGGTGGTCATCCAAGAAGCAGAACAGGTAAATATGCTAAAGGACAAATTACAAGAGTTCGTGGTAAAGGATCGGATAAGATGATTATTCAAAGAAGAAATGGTAAAAAGTTACCGAATAAGTAGACAGGAGGTTTAAGGTAAAAGGCAGGTAAAAGGTTTAAGGTATGAGGGAGAGGAAAAGATTTTTACATCAAACATCAAACATCAAAAATCGTACATAAAAAATGGCTCGTTCAATTAAAAAAGGTCCTTATGTAGAAGCTAAGCTGGAGAATAAAGTGCTTGGCATTAATGAAGGAAAATCTAAGAAAGGTGTTATTAAAACATGGTCGCGTCGTTCCACAATTACACCGGACTTTGTTGGACATACTTTCGCGGTTCATAACGGAAATAAATTTATTCCCGTATATGTTACAGAATTTATGGTGGGGCATAAGTTGGGTGAATTTGCGCCAACAAGAAACTTTAAAGGTCACTCAAGTAAAAAGATCGCATAAATTTTCAGATAGAAGCTGAATAAAGAAAATAAATAAAATGGAAGCTGTAGCTAAATTAAATAATTATCCCACTTCTCCCCGCAAAATGCGTTTGCTGGCAGATTTGATACGTGGACTTGAAGTTGAAAAGGCATTAGGAATTTTGCAATTCAATCCCAAGCATCCGGCGGTACCAATGTATAAATTATTAAAAAGTGCTATTAATAACTGGGAGCAAAAGAACACGGATGAAAAGGTAGAAGATGCAGGCCTGATTGTAAAAACGATCATGGTTGATGGCGGAAGAGTTATTAAACGTATGCGTCCCGCACCACAAGGTCGTGGTTATAGGGTTCGCAAACGCAGTAATCATGTTACTATTATTGTTGATAGTATTAATCATAAAGTAATTCCTTCTGTAAAAAAGAATGTTGCTAAAGCGGAAGTTATAGAAGCAGAGCCTGTAACTGAGGTAGTGGAAACTAAAAAGGCTCCCGCCAAAAAAGCGGCGCCGAAAAAAGAATCCGCTCCCAAAAAGAAAGCGACAAAAAAAGATGACACTGTTGCAGAAAAGACTGAAAAGAAACCTGCAGCTAAAAAAACTAAAAAATAAAAACCGAATATGGGTCAAAAAACAAATCCGATTGGTGCCAGGTTAGGAATCATCCGTGGATGGGATAGCAACTGGTTTGCTCACCCTAAGGACTACGCAAAGAAATTAATTGAGGATGATAAAATCAGAACTTACCTTAATGCCCGTATTAACAAAGGAGGTATTGCAAAGATTGTTATTGAGCGCACACTTAACAAGCTTATTATAACAATTCATACATCAAAGCCCGGTATTATAATAGGTAAAGGTGGCGGTGAAGTTGATAGGATTAAAGAAGAATTAAAAAAACTGACAGGAAAAGAAGATGTTCAGATAAATATTCTTGAAATACGCCGTCCTGAACTTGATGCGAATATTGTTGCGGATACAATTGCAAGACAAATTGAAAATCGTATCAATTATAAAAGGGCCATTAAAATGTCAATTGCTTCTGCCTTAAGAATGGGTGCAGAAGGAATTAAAGTGAGAGTAGGCGGAAGATTAGGTGGCGCTGAAATTGCCCGCAGTGAAGAGATAAAACAAGGTCGTACTCCATTGCATACTTTGCGTATGGATATTGATTACGCCAGCGTATTTGCTCAAACTGTTTACGGAAAAATAGGCGTGAAAGTATGGATTTGTAAAGGGGAAGTTCTTGCTAAGAGAGATCTTAATCCTAATATAATCGCAGGAGGTGGAAAAAGTGACAATGAAATGCAGGGTGATAGAAGAGGTGGATTTAGCGACAGACGTGGCGGCGGCGATAGAGGTGGGGACAGACGCGGCGGCGGTGATAGAAGAGGTGGCGGTGGCCAAAGAGGTGGTGGCGGAAGAAGATAATTTTTTGAAAATATTCAATCTTATATTTTAAGTAGTTCAACCAGTAGTTCAACAATTTAATAAAACAACTTATTTATGTTACAGCCAAAAAGAACGAAGCATAGAAAGATGCAGAAAGGCCGTATGAAAGGTGATACCAAGCGTGGTGCTACTATAGCGTTTGGAACGTTTGGTTTAAAAGCTCTTGAAGAAGTTTGGTTAACTAACAGGCAAATTGAATCAGCTAGGCAGGCATTAACCCGTCACATGAAACGTGAAGGAAATGTTTGGATAAGAATATTTCCTGATAAAGCCATAACTAAAAAGCCCGCTGAAGTGAGGATGGGTAAAGGTAAAGGTAACCCTGAATACTTTGCAGCTGTAGTTCAGCCCGGCAGAATCATTTTTAAAG
>CBIGQT010000087.1:0-8652 GCA_966191655.1 uncultured Ginsengibacter sp. | reverse complement strand
ATTTAATTACTACTCAAGTCTTGCCGCGTCTAAATATGGTGTGTATCGCACGCTACAGATTGTTTGCCTGATTATTGTTATATCGGTGTTTCTGGGTAATATATTTAAATACTTTGCCGACCGTGTAATGGAGAATCTTCGTATTCATACTTTACTTAATTTAAGGAAGGCTGTGTTTGATAACGTAATGAATCTGCACCTCGGCTTTTTTAGCAGTCAGCGAAAGGGCAATATTATTTCAAAAATTGCTTCAGATGTGCAGGTAGTTCAATATTCAGTAACAGGGACGCTGCAGGTAATTTTTAAAGAACCGCTTACTTTAATCACCTATCTCTTAATGTTATTTATTATTTCTTACAAACTTACGCTGGTATCTATGCTTATTATTCCTGTATCAGCTTTCATTATATCAAAAATTGTAAGAAAGTTAAAACAGCAGGCCATTGCTTCTCATGAATCTTATGGAACTATGATAAGTTATTTAGACGAGGCTTTAAATGGCATGCGCATTATTAAAGCTTTTAACGCAGTTGATTTTATTAAAAAAAGATTTAATGACGAGAATGTTCATTATTCCAATATCATCAGGTCTATGGTTAAAAGGCAGCAGCTTGCTTCGCCGGTATCAGAATCGCTGAGCATTTTAATGGTAGCCGGGATTGTATTATACGGAGGTTCGCTGGTGATATCAAATACAGGAGAGCTAACCGGTGCAAATTTTATTGCTTACATAGCTCTATTTTCACAGGTAATGCGGCCGGCAAAAGCAATCTCCTCTTCATTTACTAATATCCACTCGGGCATTACTGCCGGGCAGCGGGTACTTGCACTTATTGATGAGAAACCGGAAATAACCGATAAGCCCGGTGCCATTTCTATTAAAGAATTCAATGATACTATCATATTTGAAGATGTTTGCTTTAGCTATGCTGAAGATGAAGTTTTGCATAATATAGACCTTGTTATTCCAAAGGGAAAATCAATAGCGTTAGTAGGCCCGTCCGGCGGCGGCAAATCTACGATGATGGATCTGATACCAAGATTTATTGAAGCCGGTTCTGGTGAAATACTGATTGATGGTATCAATATTCAATCTGTAACAGCATCGTCATTAAGATCGTTAATGGGCATCGTTAACCAGGACATCATACTTTTTAATGATACTATTTTCAACAACATTGCTTTTGGCAGGCCCAACTGCACCCGGGAGGAAGTAGAGTATGCCGCAAAAATTGCGAACGCACATGAATTTATAGTTGCTTCAAAATTGGGGTATCAAACTAATATTGGCGATAAAGGTGTGAAGCTTTCAGGCGGCCAGCGGCAAAGGATTTGTATAGCCCGGGCAGTGTTGTTTAATCCACCAATTATGTTGCTTGACGAAGCTACCTCTGCGTTAGACACAGAATCTGAAAAACTGGTGCAGCAGGCGCTCAATAATTTAATGAAGAACAGAACCTCTTTAATAATTGCGCACCGGTTAAGCACTATTCAAAATGCTGACGTAATAATAGTTTTGGAAAGAGGAAGAATTATAGAACAGGGCTCTCACATTGAATTGATGATTCAAAATGGACTGTATCGAAAATTAATTGACATGCAAACATTCGGCACGATAGAAACAAGTTATTAATGATAACGTCATCGCTTATTATATCAACTTATAACTGGCCGGAAGCATTGGCACTCTCCCTTAAAAGTATATTGTGCCAAAAGCAGTTGCCAAACGAAATAATTATTGCAGATGATGGCTCTGATGAAAGAACAGCAGCAGTAATTAAATTGTTTCAGCAACAATTCAGTATTCCGCTTATCCATGTTTGGCATGAAGATAAAGGATTCAGGCTTGCTGCTATTCGTAATAAGGCTATTGCTGTTGCAATGGGCGACTACATTATACAAACAGATGGCGATATTATTTTGCATCCGTTATTTATAAAAGATCATTTACAGTTTGCCAAAAAAGATTCCTGTGTTAGAGCAAGCCGAATATACCTCGATAAAAGATTATCGGCAAGGATGTTGACAAATGGGAATGTGGATGTTAGCATTTTTATAAAGGGCGTTAGCAATATTACCAGTGCCCTGAGAGCACCTTTGCTATGGCCGGTATTCGAAACGACCTATAAGAACAAGGACGGTCAGGTATATGAAATACATGGTTGTAATATGGCTTTCTGGAAAAAGGATGCCGTTTTAGTGAACGGATACAACGAAGCATTTGAAGGCTGGGGTCCCGAAGATAAAGAGTTTGTGGCAAGATTATTGAATGTTGGCAGAAAGAAGAGGTTCCTTAAATTGGGTGGTATTGCCTACCACCTTTATCATGAGGAAATTGAGAGAAGCAGACTTACCGTTAATGAACAGTTATTAAGAGAAGCTATTATAAACAACCGTACTTTTTGTAAAACCGGACTTAATCAATACTTTGACTATGACCCGAAGAATATCAACCGCCCTGTTGATCAGCACCTATAACTGGCCGCAGGCACTAAGACTTGTTCTTGACAGCGTTTTAAGGCAAACCGTACTTCCAGATGAAATTTTAATTGCGGACGACGGCTCCGACAGCATGACGAAAAAATTAATAGACAGTTACGTTAAAAAATTCAATGTACCCATAAAGCATTTTTGGCAGCATCATAATGGATTTCAAAAATCAATAATACTTAATAAGGCTGTTTCAGGCACTACCTGCGATTATATTATACAAACTGACGGCGACATAATATTGCATAAAAATTTCATTGAAGATCACCTGGAGGCAGCAGAAGCAAATTGTTATGTAAGAGCAAGTCGTGTAATATTACCGGGTGCAAAAACAAAAAAATTATTAAATCATTATGGTAATATAACCGTGTCTCCTTTAGCCTCAGGAATAAAAAACAGGATCAACGCCATGCGCATTCCTTTTCTAAAATCATTCTTTACAAAATATAGTTTTCGGTCTGATAATACACACGGTTGCAATTGCGCCTATTGGAGAAATGATTTTTTAAAAGTGAATGGATATAATAATATTTTTAAAGGCTGGGGACACGAGGATATTGAATTTGCCGCACGCCTTGTAAATGCAGGCATACAACAAAAGAAAATTAAGATGCGTTCGGTTTGCTATCATCTCGATCATGCTTTGTTAGAAAGGTTTGGGGTAGAATCAAATTTCAGAACATACGAGGAAAGTGTAAGAACCGGAACTACGCAATGCATAAATGGTTATTATCAGCAGTATACTTACCAGGATTAGCATCTTAATAATCTTCCACCTGTTTAACCTGAAAGGAGTGGGATATGGCTTTGTAAACCCCATATCTATTCTTGTGGCAAAATTATTTATATGACCTTTTGCAAGGGAACCGTACAAATAGCCGGCTTCCCGGCAATTTTTTAACCAGGATAAATTAAAGGCAACTACCGGTGAAAAAGTTTTGCCAATAGTAATTGCTTTAAGATAGTTTGTGATAAACTCTGAAATTATCACAGCCACACAACATACAACTATAATTTTTTGATGATGATAAAAAGCTGCGAAGGGCAAGATCAATAACAATAATAAAAGAAGTTCTGAGGTATTTAAAAAATCGCGGTAAGTATAATTTTTTATCGGGTCTTTTATCGCAATGTCAGCCGCGCCAATTCCATATCGGAACATTCTTGCTGTTTGCAATTTTCCTTTATTCCACCAGGGATGCTCTACGGTTGCATCAGGGACAGAAATATAATTTTCATTAAAATGCAAGCTGTTCTTAACTAAAAAATCTATGTCTTCCCCACCGGCTTTTAATGTTTCATCAAACAAAGAATTCAATATTTTATAACGGTTCAACACGATGTTTGCAGTAGGCGCCCATTTCATAGAGCGAATATGTTGCGCACTCTTAAAATGTCCCGTTGCTCCACTTATTTCCAGCGCTTTGGTAACCGCATTAAATGGTTGGGAAAAAAAAGTAACACCGGCAAATCCAATAGCATTTTCATTAGCAGCAATTGCATTAGCATAAGAAATTAAGAGATTTTCATTTGGTATAATGTCATCATCCAATAATAAAATCCACTTTCCATTGCCGTCCCTAATACCCTTGTTCCTGCTGGCAGAGAAGCCAATATTTGTTTCGTTAATAACGAGATTTATTTTTCCACTGTTATACAAATTAAGAATGCTTTGCGGAACTGTTAGCTTAGGATTGTCTGCAATAATATAAATAACAACAGTAAAGTTTAACGGCTTTGATAAACCAACAATGCGATGCAATATTTCTTCATCTAATCTGAACGAAGGAATCACGATATCAATGGTATAATCGCCTTTCATTTTCTAAATGTATCTATATTATTTGAACAACATTTATATACCTTTAATTGCAGATAACTCTTCTACTTACCCGCTTATAAAGTAATACATTGAAGCGAATATTATATTTTTTTCCTTTAAATCCGGCCGAAAAAAACAGTGGAAGTTGTTCGAGGGCATTAGGCTTATTACATTATTTTAAAGAACGCAGGTTTTATGTAGATTTTGTCAGCAAACAACAATGGGGTAATTGGACAGAAGAAACGAAACAAAAATTTATTGATGCAGGGCTTGCCGATAATTTATATGTATTCAGGAGAAAACCTATAAAGAAAAACCCAGTTACTTATTTTTTTGGTTATAAATTATGGAATCTTATTTTTCTAAATAAATTAAACCGGATAAAGGGCTCTATTCCTAATCACACAACTTTAAATTTACAAAAACAATTCAATGCTTTGTTTAAAAAAAATAATTATGATTACATCATCATCAGTTATGTTTATTGGGCAGATTTGATAAGGAACAATCCATATATTAAAAATGCAGTTACCATTGTTGACACACACGATCTGCTTTCAACACAACACCAGGATGATATTGATTTTATAAAAAGTAATGCTATTGGAGATGAATTAAGGCGTGTTGATTTGTTCGATCAGATATGGGCTATCTCGCCGGAGGAAGCTGATTTCTTTGGCGGATTCTTTAAAGAAAAAGTAAAATATATTCCTGTCATAATGGAAGAACCTGAGATTATTTCTTCGATTGAAAAAGAATATGACATTATTTACGTTGCTACGGATAATCCGCATAACCTTTTAGCATCGGCATGGTTTTTTAACGAAGTGTATCCTTTGCTGCCAAAGGATTTAAAGCTGTGTGTAATTGGAAAAGTTACAGAACACATTCCAATGCACTTGCAAAATGTAACCTCTGTAAAATTTGTTGAAGATTTAAATGCTGTGTATCAAAAATCTTCTATTGCTATTTGCCCGATGCTTTCGGGCACAGGAGTAAAAGTTAAAGTAGTAGAAGCTTTAGCTAACGGCTTACCGGTTGTTTGTAATGAAAGAGGTGTGGATGGCTTGCCGGATAAAATTAATAATGGTTGCCTTGTTACAAATGATCCAAAAGAGTTTGCCCAATTAATTCTGCGCTTGTTGGTAGATAAAAATTTATATCAGCAGCAAAGTAACCTGGGCAAATTATGCTATCAAAAAAACTTTTCAAAAGAAGTGGTCTACGAAAAAATGGATAACGCTTTTCAAATTATCTAAATTTAAATAACCGCGATAAAAAAGATTCCTTTGCTTCTGCATTTATCGCTAAATCTGTATTCCAATTACTTTGCATCACAATACCCATATAATTTTTTTTGAGCCTTTCAACATCGAAATAAGGCTTTTCCATTTCGAACTGTTCTTTATAATGATACACCTTAAAAAATCCTTCAACGGGCATTATGTCAATCAATTTCGTTTTTAGAAGATATTCGCCATAAATAGCTGCTTCATGTGGTAAGGCAGATAATTCCGTTTCTCTATAGAAGCTTTCAAAAGTATGCTTCCGTTCAGCAAGATAAATTTCATTAAAATGCTGCCACACTTTTGCTGACCAAAGATGCGGATTAGGCCCGTAGTCCCATAGTTTGCCATGTGTCCCAAATCTTTCACGAATAGATTTTAGTGCATTAATGTGAAAGATATTTGCTGAATCCATTCCTAAAATTTCCAGCATGTCCAAAAAAGTTTTATTCTCATGCATAATGGTGTAAGGTGTGTTATCATTATACATAAAATCAACCACTTTAAACGGACGAATAAACACACTATCCGAATCTACACACAAATAATTTTCACAAATCTTAAGGCGGTATAATTGTGGTTTCACAATTGCCTGATGGCGCCAGTCATCTTTCATTTTGCATACCACAATATCGCTGTCACGCATCATTGTAAATTTTCCTGATAGATTATTTTTAAAGTATTTATAATCTTTATCATTTACTGAAATGTATACGGGAATATCATCAGCATTGTATTGTTCTATCGAATGCAACAGGTTCTGCGCTCTTGCAAAATCCGGTTTGTATGTTTTAATATATAAAATGAGTTTATGCATTGTTATTTAAGCTTTAACCTGCCGCCCATTGCTTCGTCTAACCGTTTCCGGTATGATGCGATACCATATTCTTCCTTAACCATTTCATGTAAATTATTTCTATCAATGTTTTTAAATTCTTTAATAATATTATCGAATACAATTAAAATATCGCTATCACTAAATGGTTCAAGAACGTATACACCCGGAAATTTTCTTTTAGCCAATTCCGGAATGATGCCAACTGGTGTTCCGATAACAGGAACGCATGCAGACAATGCTTCTATGGTAACCATCCCAAAACTTTCATATAAGGAAGGAAAGATAACGATATCCGCTTTTGAATAAGCTTCTTCATTTATATTTGCCAATTGTAAACCTATTTTAATTTCTGTGTGTTTTAATTCTTCAAATAGTTGCGTATTTCCCGAATTGTTACAGGCAATCAGCAATTTCCAGTTTTCATTTTCTTCTATCACTTCTGCGAGCTTTTTAATTACACTAAGTCCTTTGCCATCTTCCAGCCTCCCGGCATACAGCACAGTTTTAAACGCGGTTTCCGTTTTGGGCAACGGCTTAAAATAATCAGTATCAACACGGTTACTTACCAATGAAATTTTATCAGCATTAAGTCCATAAATATTTATAAGCTCCTCTTTGACTCTCCCGGTTACCGTTATAATTTGTTTTGCTAATTGAAGGCCGCGTTGCTGTAATTTTGCAATCCTGCTAAGCTCATCACTTTCTCTTCCATAAGCTTTCTCCATTGCATGATAGCAACCCTGGCTTATCACGAAATCGACTGGATAAAAAGGAGTTGATTCACCATTGGAAATAACGATTTGATTTGATTTTTTTCTTGTCCATAAATAAGCAGATGTAAACCTTGCCATATAAATGGGCTTTCTTTTTTTGAAATGCCTATACTTAAAAATTTTCCTGAACAACCTGCCTCCTTTGGTATTTAGTAAAAATTGTTCGTCTATGATTTCTGTTTTTAAACCCCTGCTTATGAGATATTCGTCAAGATATAACACCATTCTCTCAGCGCCGCCGGCATTGGATTTGCCATTAAAAAAAACAAGTAAAGCCTTTGTTGGTTTTTGCATACTATACTATAGTTATATCTTAACACTGTAAAACTGTATTGCAATAAACGTATTATCTTTCAGAATAAAGTTATTTGAAAGTAGCAAAATATATTAATTGCAAAAATTTTACAACAGTTAATAAAGCATGGAAAATACAAGAAAAATCTTAATCACCGGAGGGGCGGGAAATATAGGAGGAAGTTTAGCAAAAAAGTTAGTAGCAGATAAAAATAATTTTGTTGTTATTGCCGATAATCTTTTTACAGGTTCAATAGAAAAGTTACCTGCTTCTTCTTTTAATTTTCGTTTTATAAAAGCTGATGTAAATCATTATAATGAAATTTCATCCATTATGTTGGCGCATTCTTTTGATTATGTTTTTCACTATGCTGCAGTAGTTGGTGTAAAGAGAACGCTTAACAATCCATTGCTGGTATTAAAGGATATTGAAGGCGTTCGCAACATATTAGATCTTTCAAAAAATACGGGTGTTAAACGCGTTTTCTATTCATCCTCCTCTGAAGTATATGGAGAACCTGTGAGCATCCCGCAATATGAAGATATTACTCCGCTTAATTCAAGATTGCCTTATGCTATTGTAAAAAATGTGGGGGAAGCATTTTGCAAATCGTATTCACAGGAATATGGTTTAGATTATACCGTGTTTAGATTCTTTAATACTTATGGGCCGGGCCAAAGTGAAGATTTTGTTTTACCAAGATTTTTAAAGGCGGCGCTGCAAAATAAGGACATACATATTTATGGCAACGGAAAACAAACAAGAACATTTTGTTATGTTGATGATAATATAGAAACCACTACAGCAATATTATACAACGATACTGCAAAAAATGAGATATTAAATATTGGCAGTGATGAAGAAATAAGCGTTAGAGAACTTGCGCAAAAAATTGTACAAATTTCCAACTCTTCTTCAAAAATTATTTACCTGCCGCCTTTGGAAGAAGGCGATATGAAAAGAAGATTACCGGATATTTCAAAAATGAAATCTTTCCTGCCAAGGAAACTGATACCATTAGATGAAGGCATTAAAAAATTAATAAAGATTTATAAAAGAAGTGATATTTAAAAGCCTTTTTCGCTTAACACTTATTTACCGCTTTGTATTTCTGGTTGTTTTAATTTGAACACTTTTACCAAGCCTTT